>DAORIL010000119.1:0-12699 GCA_035438525.1 Pyrinomonadaceae bacterium | reverse complement strand
GGAATTAGTGGTGCAATCTAATGAGCCACTTGTTGTCTTAAAATCAGAATTGGAATATCAAACGAGTAATTACGGGATTCTGGTTCCAAAACAAATCAGTCTGGAGTGGAATCATATCAATAAAAAAGACGGCAAATATTTCGCCGTCAAGGATACTAAAATTAAATTTGACTACTCTAATTTTCGAAAAACTGAGACTGATGTCAAGATTCTAGATGATACTGAAAACTAAAGAACTTTGTATTTTTAATACACTGCTCGTTTAATTTTTCTGCCAACATATTTGGTCCCTTTCCAAGTCTTTTTGCCGATGTATTTGGAGCCTTGATAAGTTTTTACCCCGACCCATTTAGTCCCGGTCCAAACTTTCTTTCCAACATATTTACCGCCACGGTAAATTTTGCGGATTGCTCCAACCTTTTTCTTTTTAACAGTTACGGTTTGGGCTTGGGCTGAAAACGGATTTTGGGTTGAACCGATCTGACCGACAAAAGCCATTGAAATGATCATTGTTGCGGCAAAGAATAAACTTAAAAATAATTTTTTCATAACATTCTCCTTCAAAAAATTTTACAAAGTTGTTGTATGAAATTAATACAACTTTTGTTTGACATTTATGTTATGGGCAAATGGTATGCCATGAAATTTAATTAACCAACTTTTGTTCATTTTCATAAAGTTCAATGTGCATTCTTAAAAGTGCGGTGGAAAATGTTTTGCCTTGAGCATCTGTCATCAAACTTAACGTTCCGCCGCCGCCTAGTGACTGATGCAGAAGAAAGTTTAAGGCATTGAGATTTGGCAACTCAAATCGTTCAACTTCACCTTTGACCATTTCTCCAAAATGTTTTTTTACTTTTTCGGCAGTAACTTCGCGAACCAAAATTGGGTAAAACTCATCTTTTAGGGCGATTACTCCAACATTTGCTGTATCGCCTTTATCTCCGCTTCGGGCATGGGCGAGATTTAATAATTCAACTTTCATAGTTTTATTGAAACGATTTTAGAACTTTGACCTTGGATCTTTGATTTTTCCGAAATAATAAACTCTTAAAAGGAAAAGACTTAATTGATTTACTAACTTGAACAAATTTATCTAAGGCCAAAGTTCAAAAATCATACCTACTTTTTTCTAAATTGAAAAGTAAATTTTAACAACCAAATTGCCACAAAAACTAAAAAGCAAACCAAAATTATCCAAACTGAGTTGGAAAGTGGTTGTTTAGCTAAATTGGCGCGAAAAACTATTTCATTGATCGCTATAAAAAGAAAAAGCAGTCCAACACTAAACCATTCAAAATATTGACGAATTGCGGCAAAAGTATTTGGCCGATTTTCTACCGAAAGCCAATGATCTTTGTTTGGTAAATTTACCAATGATTTCGGTATCTTTTCAAGCAGCAAAGGTAATAAAAAGAACTCAGCCAATATCAATACCAAAATTATTACTTCGAGAATCAAAAAATTCTGTTTTGGCATCCAACTGTCCGGTTGACCGGAGGAATTAAAATGCGAAGCCATCTGGTCGGGCAAATTGGGGTAATAATAAAGAATTTGCGCGAGAAAAGTCATGCCTAAAAAACAAAAAACGATTCGCGATAAACGCATCCTATTCGATACTCCTTTGCAAGTGGATTTGAGATTTCAAAAAAGCCACCAAAACAGCAGAATGAGAAATTTGTTCGGTTGCGATCATTTCACTAAATTCAACAAAATCAACCAATCTGGTTACCACACTTTCGGTTGAATCGAATTCGACTTCGTGAGTTTTTTCGCAATCAACCGCCAAAAAATGATAGAGCCAATTATCCTGAATCGCCGGATTTGGACGGCATTTTCCAAGCGAAATTAGTTCGCGCGGAGTGTAACCTGTTTCCTCAACAAGTTCACGTTTTGCGGCCGTGCTGGCTTCTTCATCAGCGTCAACCATCCCGCCCGGAATTTCAATTGTAATTTCACCTGTTCCATGTCTAAATTGTTCAATAATCACAACTTTCTGATCTTTGGTCATGGCAATGACATTGACCCAATCGGGATTTTCAATAACAAAAAAATTAGACTCTTGACCTTTTGAACTTTCAGATAAATCACGTCGAACTTTAAAGATTTTACAATCGGCAATCGGCTCAGATTGCTTTATTTTCCAGGTATCAGGCGAATTTTGCATAAAAAAGTTGAAATTGTGGGCGATTAAAAATATCTTACAACTATAAATCAAAAACTAAACGAAAGCGAGAGAAAAATATTTGTGTTTTTAAAATCGTGCGGGTTCATAATATTTTGCGTAATTGTTTTAACCAATTCGATTTACGCTCAAAAAGAGTTAGAGGAAATTCTCAAAAAAGCGGATCAACAACGGCAAATTTATGAAGAAACTTTCAAAAATATTTTTGCAGAGGAAAGAAAAACTTATCTCGGTTATGATAAGAACGGAAATTTGAAAAAATCCTACCAGGTTGAATCTAATTTTTTAGTTTATCAATCTAACCGAAACTCCGAAGTTATCACCGAATATCGCAATGTAACCAAATTTGATGGAAAAAATGTGAGAATAAATGAACAAAATACAGAGAAGTTTTTTGTCGATTTATTACAGTCAAATTCAGTCAATGAAGAGCTTAGTAAAATAAAATTCCAAAGCTCAAGATTTGACAGAGATTTTGTCGTTTCCGATTTAACTTTACGTCAATCTCCGGTTTTAGCTGAGCATCTTCGCCCTTATTTTGATTTCAAAATTATTGGTTTTGACAATGGACAATATCAAATTCAGTATCAACAAACTAAAAAAAGTCCGTTTGTTTTAGTAAATAATTCTCAATCAACCGAAACTAAATTGACAATGGATTTTGGAGTTGCTTTGCCAAAGCCTATTCGTGAAACAAACGCTCGTGTGCATGGGAAACTTTGGATCGATGCAAACAGTTTTCAAATCTGCCGGGAGGAAAGGGAATTAACCTTTCAGCCCGAAAATGTGCCGAATCCATTAATTGTTTTTCAAATAAACTTTGAGTTTGGAAATGAAAACCTAGAAATTCTGGTTCCCCAAAAAATTACGTTGGTCAGTTATTTGTTAAAACTACAAAAAAAAGAATTAACTACGATCAAAGAAGCAGAAATAAGTTTTGAATATTCAGAATTTAGTCAGATGAATGTAAAAGTAAAATCCAGTGGAATCCTTGAACCAGTTGTAATTAAAAAGCAGCCAAAAAATTAATCATAAAGGGAATCGGAAAAATCTGAATCTCTATCTAACGAACAGCTTAGACACATTCCATAACTCCATTCCTGACTAGTAGCTTTTCGCCATTTTCGGCAAGTCTCACAAAAATATTCACCGATTTTAACTTGTTCAACTTCAATTTCAGCCGCTTTTTTAATTCTTTCCTTTAATTCCATTTCTGCAAAAGGATTGATCGGAATGGCTCGTTCCCACGAGTATTCATCAAGTATTAATTTCTCGGTTTCATTTTCAAAGATAAAAGGGCGAAACTTTTGAGCAACTATAATAGTGCCGACGATTTTCATAAATACTTTAAGATTTGGTCTAAATTAAAGTGCAGTAAAAATATAAGAAATTTTATGACAAATTTCAGAGAATTTAAATAAACAAAGTCTGTAATTTGGGTGTGGGAACATTTTGGAATATAATTTCAGAAATTTACGGAGGAATTATGTTAATAAACTTTAAAATGATTCAAAAAACTATTTTTGGAGCCATTATTTTGATTGGAATGTTTTTAGTGAGTGCGAATTTAACCATGGCGCAAACAAAATCTATTGCCGGAGAATGGGATGCCGCCATGAATACTCCCGGCGGGGTTCGCACTTTCAAAATAGTTTTTACGGTTGATGGAGAAAAATTAACCGGAACGGTCAAACGTTCGGCTGGTGATGCGCCACTGACTGGAACCATTAAAGGCACTGATGTGCAATTTAGTTATACCGTCAGATATAACGAAAATGATTTGACCATTTCAATGAGCGGAAAATTAGATGGTGACACAATTAAAGGAACCGTTAGTTTTGGCGAATCTGGTCAAACAGACGAATGGAGCGCGAAACGAGTTGTTGCTCCAAAAGTAACGTCTGATAAACCTGAATAATATTTAATTCTTTAAGATTCTATAATTTCAACAGTAGTTTTAATTAAACTTTTTGGAATCAAAGCGGGGAAATAAGCCATTATTTCCTCTACTTTGGGCCGGCCACCTGCAAATCCGGTGACGGCTGGCGGACCTGTTAAAATTAATGGAGCTAGTTCCTTAGTAAACCTTTCAACGGCCGATTTGTCTTTTCCGCGAACACCGAAACGTAATTGAACCTCGGGAATATTTTTGGGCGGTTCTCCAGCTAAATGTCCATGGGTAGCATTGACCCCAACAAATTCAGTATGAATCAAATCAAATTCTAAACCTAGATTTTGCAAGCGTTTACGCAATATTTGATCAGCGGCTTTAGCTTTTTTAAAAGCATCGGGATAAGCATAAACCAAAGTTCCGACTGCTTTCCAACCATAAGAATAAGCAATCGAAACTTTGTAAAATTCGGTTTTAGGATTGCCCTTGATACCAAAAACTTTAACCCGATTTTCCCCATCACTTTCTAAATTAATCGAAGAAAAATCGGCTACGACATCAGGTGTGATATAGGATTTGGGATCGCCCATTTCATATAAAAGTTGTTCTTTGACGGATTGAATGTTGACTCGTCCGCCGGTGTTTTCATGTTTGGTAACAATAAAAGTTGCATCCGGTGAAGCCTCGATAATTGGAAATCCGAGATTTGCTAAATCAGGAATATTTTGCCAATCGTATTGGCAATTTCCGCCCGAAACTTGTCCGCCGCATTCAATAATATGTCCGGCAATAGTTCCGGCTGAGACCTTGTCCCAATCGTCAAAACTCCAACCAAATTCGTGAATTAATGGTGCGAGGGTCAATCCGGTATCGGTCAATCGACCGCCGATCACAATTTGTGCTCCGTTTTCCAGTGCCTCAACTAAAGGTTTCGCACCGATATATACATTGGCAGATTGAACTTTATCCCGAATTTCCGATAAAGAATCTCCTGTGTCCATATTGATAAATTGAACACCATTGGCCATCCATTCATCCAATTTCGGCATAATATCGTCGCCTTCGATTATCCCAATTTTGACTTTTAAACCTAATTCTTGAGCTACTTTCTTGACTGCTTCGGCGCAACCGCGAACATTAACTCCGCCGGCATTTGCCATCACTTTGATATTTTTCCCAACAATATCAGGCAAGATTTCACGTATTAGATCCACAAAATCTCTGGCATAACCAGCTTCGGGATTACGTGCCCGTTGTTTCTGCAAAATTGACATGGTGACTTCCGCCAAATAATCCAGCATCAAATAATCAATTTGTCCGCCACGAACTTGTTGGATAGGCGCAGTTAACAAATCGCCCCAAAACCCCTGCCCCCCTGCAACTCTAATTTTTTCTTTCATTTAGTTTATTAAAATATTTTAGAAATTTTAACGTCTGTTTTAAACTACGATTTTTAAGTTTATTTTTCAAATATTCCTTAATTTTATTAATGGTTTGTGGTATAGTTTGCGGCAAATAAACTCAGTTTATGAGAAAGAGACTGAGATGAAAACCAACTGGGGAATTTTACCCAATTGCTTGAGCAGTTTTACACAAAATTCGGCAAATAAATACCAAATTACTTCGATTTAGACACATTTTCAAAGGCATATTTTTTGCATTCATACATATTGGTTTTAATTAATTTTACTCTTTTCAGGTAAATCAAAAATATGCAAGTGCTAAATCGTATTAATATTCAAAATAAATGCTCGGATTGTAAGTTTCGGGAGAATAATTTCTTTTGTAATTTGAGGGAAGAAAATCTAAGAATTTTTGAATCCTTTAAAATCACTAATGCTTATCCAAAAGGCTCAACTCTCTTTATGCAGGGGCAAAACTCAAACGGAGTTTATATTCTTTGTCAGGGGCGGGTAAAACTTTCTACCTGTTCAAAAGACGGAAAAGTCATTATTCTGCACATTGCCGAACCCGGCGAAGTTCTCGGTTTAAGCTCAGCAGTATCAAATTCAGTTCATTTATCGACTGCCGAGGTTTTAGAGCCTTGCCAGGTTAATTTTGTCAAAAATCAAGATTTTCTGGCTTTTATAAGACAAAATCCGGAAGCCTGTCTGAGTGCCGTTAAACAGCTTGGATTAAATTATCAAACGGCTTATTTTCAAATTTGCTCCCTTGGACTGTCCAATTCAGTTGCGGACAGATTAGCTTCGCTTTTTTTGACCTGGTGTAAAGAATTTTGTGATGAACACGAATCAATTCATCTAAAAATTTCTTACACACACGAAGAAATTGCCCAAATGATCGGCACTTCGCGCGAAACTGTCACCAGACTCTTGAAAGACTTCAAAAACAGAAAATTAATTAGCCTCAAAGGCTCCGACTTAGTAATCCATAACAAACGGGTTTTAGAGTCAGTTGTTTGGAGTTAAAAAGCTTCTCGATTTTGTGATTCAAATCACATTTGCGTGTGATAAAAGTCCTACTCTTACAAATTCAGACTTGAGAGAATAAATTGCCAAATTAGAGGAAAGGCAATGATTCTCAAGAGTAAGAAAATCCATGGACGCTTTATTGGTCAGCCAATTTCTGCCCAAAGATTATTTTCTGATTTACCAATTAAAACCAAAAAAAAGCTTGCTTTTATTAGACAAAGCAAGGAAATACAAAAAAGAAAAACTATTTTAGAAATTGGCTCCTTTCCTCAAAATTTTTATGTTCTCAGAGCTGGAAAGGCTCAAATAATAATTAAAAATCAATTAAATCAACAAACTTTGACGAGATTGGTGGAAATCAAAGAAATTGTAGGTTTGACTCAGTTTCTTGGGAATTCGCCAAATGAAACTAAAGTTGTCACTCTTTCAACCTGTTATTTTGACGTTTTCCCTTGTCACGAATTTCTCAATTTGCTTAAAGAAGAAAACGAATTAGGTTTTCGTTTAGCAGGTATTTTGAGTTTGGATTTACAGATTAGTTATAAAAGTTTTGAATCAACTGATTTTTCAGCAGATCTAAAGAAATGAAAAATTGTTGAAATAAGGAATTTTAATACCTTATTATTTGAGAAAAAAATCACAAAGTTAAAATAAAAATCGTATCAGGCTTATTTTTTCGTGGTTTTGTGACCCATATCACAACCAAAAGTGACATTGCTCACCGACAATAGAAAAGGGCGAATTTAAACTGATACTTGATAAGTTAGAGTAGTAAATTTACTTTAACCGCTTACCTGAAACACCGTAGCAAATAGGAGGTAAAATATGAGTTCAATCAATAAAGTAAAACTCATTTTGCTGAGTGGATTTACGCTATGTTTAATAGTATGGGCAATTTCAAGCTCATTTTCACAATTTAGTGGCATAACAATGGCGGAAAACCTCGAGATGATTCCAAACGCAAATGCTGATGAATACGTTGGAAGCGAATCTTGTAAAGCTTGTCACGAAGACCAATTTAACAGTTTCTCAGAAACCAAACACTCAAAACTCGCCCAACTTCCAAGTTGGAAAGGAAAAGTGCAAGGTTGCGAAGGTTGTCACGGTCCCGGCAGGGCGCACACAGAAGACGCAACAGATAAAACAAAAATAATTTCATTTAAAGATAAAAATTCAAAACAGATTTCAGAAACCTGTCTGGGTTGCCACGCAGGAAAAGAAAGTCATAATAATTTTCGACGCGGCGAACATTGGCGCAATGATGTAGGTTGCACTGATTGTCATACCGCACATGGTCCTAATCACGGCGATTCAAAAACGGATTCGATTTCGTTTATTGGCGATGTTTCAAAACAAAAGCCTAATGAAGCAGCCGAATTAATGCTTAAAGCAAGCGAACCGCAACTTTGCTTGAAATGTCACACCGAAGCAAAAGCACAATTTTCAAAACCTTTTCGTCACAAAGTTTTAGAAGGAACGATGAAATGTAGCGATTGTCATAATGCACACGGAGGTTTTGAGTCTAAACAAACTAAACTTGCAGCTGGTGTTGATGCCTCTTGTGTCAAATGCCACGCTGAAAAACAGGGTCCTTTTGTCTTTGAACATGCACCTTTGAAAGTTGAAGGTTGCTCGGCTTGTCATACACCGCACGGTTCTTCAAATCCAAAATTGCTCAAACGTCCGCAGGTTCGACAACTATGTTTAGAATGTCATAGCGGCATCACCGAGCAGCTCGCCGAAGGACCAACCGGAGGACCACATTCTCAAACGAGTATTCGTTCTACCAGTTGCACGGTTTGCCACGCTGCTATTCATGGCTCAAACACGAGCAATGTTTACTTTAGATAAGAGGAGGATAATACAATGGCTGAAAGATTTGATTACAGAGGAAAAAGCCGATTAGATAACATCTTGTTCCTCTTATTGTGTATAGTTGGAGTTTTGTTTCAAACAACAATTGTTGGGCAGGCACAAACTCCAAAACCGAAAGCAACACCAACACCAACACCTTCAACATCTAATTCCATTTCTTATGGTGGTTATGAAATCACTTCAAGCGTTGAAGTAGGTGTTCGTGGAATTAGTGTCAATGGAAGTGATAACAAGTTCAAAAGTGATTTTAACTATCATCCTGGTGTGCGTCTTTTTGATTCCAGTTTTTATGTAAAAAACAAAGAAAACCAAGGCGGTTTTGACTCGTTGTTAGTTACTTCTTCCGGGTGGAATGCCGATCCTACTGGATTTACGCGGATCAACATGGAAAAAACAGGCTCATACCGCTTTGATGGAAACATCAGGCAAATAACCTATTTTAATAATTTAACCAATTGGGTTAGAAATGGGCATAATGCAGATGCCAAACGAAACTTTGGTGATTTTGATTTGACTCTTTTCCCCGATAACGAAAAATTCAGACTTCGGTTTGGAGCAGGTTATAATCGGGATAAGGGGACAGGAAATATCACGGCACGTGCTTACAGTGATGAATTTTCACCCGTTTCAACGGTTAATACCAGTGCAAATGATTTTCGGGCGGGTGCTGAAGGACAATTAGTTGGTTTTAATTTGGGAGTGGGTTATGGCTATCGCAAATTTAATAGTAAAACCTATTTTTCCATCCCAACTACTAATGTCGGCTTTAACACCACCAACACCACCGTTTACACTACTTGGAATAGATTTATTCCGACCAAAGGTGAAACGAATTATTTCAATTTCCATGCGCAACGCACGTTTGCAAAGAAATTAGATTTTACTTCGCGAATGATTTATTCATCAACCGCAACAGAATTTAATTTTACCGAAACCACTGTGGGGCGTGATAGTTCAAACAACTTTATTGATTCGGACGTTGCCCTTTCAAATGGTAATGCCAAACGTCCGCAATTCCGAGGCGATTTAGGGGTAACCTATTCAATAAACGATAACTTTAGAATTTCTGAAACATTCACCTTTGATAGGTTTGATGTGACTGGTGGGAATTATATTGATCAAACCGTTGCTTCGAGAACTGCAGCCGGGGTTGCCCGTGCAAATCAATATCCGTATTCAACTTATTATCGGATTGAAGGGTTCAAGCGTTATCTCAATACAATTGAGGGGGATTATCAATTTAATAATAAATTTGCATTACATCTTGGTTATCGTTATACACAACGAACCATTAATGAAGGAGGTTATAATTTCACTATTCGAAGCTCAAGTGGTGTTTCCACCGTAAATAATTCATCATTGACTTGTCCTGCAACTGTCACATCTCCGAATCCCTCAACTATTTGCGGTGAAGAAAGTAATAGCACCAATTCGTTGATTGCCGGATTTAAGGCTAAACCAATGAAAAACTGGACTATCTTTGGAGACATGGAGCATGGAACGGCGGATAATGCTTTTACTCGTCTGGCAAATTATAACTATACAAATTGGCGGCTGAGAACCCGTGCAAATTTCGACAAGTTTTCAGTTAATTTTTCGGTGATAACAAAAGACAATGAAAATCCTTCAACGTCAACTGCACCCCCGGCAAATTACCCGACGGGAAATTATAACGCTAACACAAAGAGCAGAATTTTTTCGGGATCAGTTGATTGGACTCCGATTCAAAGGTTTTCACTCAGCTCAGGATATACCTATCAATATTTAACCAGCGCAACTGATATTGTCATTAACACGGGAACTTTGGTCAGAGGTTTTAGCCAATTTTATATCCGCGACCATAATGTGTTTTTTGATATTTCAGCTCAGCCATTTAATCGGGTCTCATTCTTTGCCAGTTATCGCTATGACAAAGATCAAGGTCAGGGAAACCGAGTTGCAACCGGTAATAATATAATAGTCTCTTCTTATCCGTTTACACTTTCTAATGTGGAAAGCAGAGTTGCTATTCGTTTAACAAAAAACATTGATTGGAATATCGGGTATCAATATATTGGGTATAAAGACAGCTTTCCTGTTAATCCAATTCTGTGGGTTTATAGTCCACAAGATTATCATGCAAATATGCCATACACTTCGATTCGGTTCTACATCGGACGTGGTGAACGCTAGGAAGTTGGCTGATTTTATAACTTAAATTTGACCGCGCCCGTTGATTGAAGGATTGACGGGCGCAAACTTTTTTAGGCAATTATTAGGAATTTTTTTGAGAGGTAAATGTAATGGAAACAACACAAAAAGCAATTGAAAAAAAATGGAGTTTTCTATTTGAAGAATTTGATAAACCAAACACTCAAAACGGAAAAAATATTCTGGGGGGAAAAGGTGCTGCATTAGCAAATATGACCAGTTTTGGTTTACCAGTCCCTCCGGGATTTATTATTACTACCGAATGTTGTAATAACTATCATGCAAACGAAAAGATGTTTCCTGACGGACTCTGGGAACAGGTAAAAAATCATATTTCGGCGCTTGAACTTAAATTAGGAAAGGGTTTCGGAAATGCAAAAAATCCGTTGTTGGTTTCGGTTCGTTCGGGTTCACCAATCTCCATGCCGGGAATGATGGATACGATCTTAAATTTAGGTCTAAATGATGAAACTGTGATTGGGCTTGGACAACAAACTGCGGATGAAAGATTCGCCTGGGATTCATATCGGCGTTTTATTTCATTGTTCAGCCAAATTGTCTTAAATATTGAACACGAAAAATTTGAACGCGTTTTGGACCGATACAAAGTTGGCAACAAACTTGATTCTGAATTAAATGTCGATGAGCTAAAAGAAATTGTCGCTACCTATAAAAGAATTGTTGCGGCGGAATACCGCAAAGATTTTCCGGAAAATCCGGCAGAGCAATTAAAAATGTCAATCGCGGCAGTTTTTGATTCGTGGATGGGAAAACGGGCGGTCGATTATCGCCGGGTTCATCGAATTGCGGGAGATTTGGGAACTGCGGTTAATGTTCAGGTGATGGTCTTTGGTAACTTAGGCGACACTAGTGGAACAGGTGTGTGCTTTACCCGCAACCCTGCAACAGGGGAAAAAGTCCTTTATGGAGAATATTTACTAAATGCACAGGGCGAAGATGTAGTGGCCGGAATCCGCACGCCAAATCCGATTTCAGTGTTGCAAACTCAAATGCCGAAAGTTTATGACGAACTTTTTGAAATTACTTCGCGGCTCGAACAACATTATCACGATATGCAGGATATTGAGTTTACGATTGAACGCGGAAAACTTTATATTTTGCAAACCAGAAGCGGTAAACGAACGGGGGCCGCAGCCGTAAAAGTCGCCGTATCAATGTTTAAAGAAGGATTGATCGATCAAAAAACTGCTTTGCAAAGAGTTTCTCCCGAACAGCTCGACCAATTACTTCATCCAATGATCGATCCAAAAGATACAACAGAAGTGTTGACCACCGGTTTACCTGCAAGTCCCGGCGCGGCGCAGGGAATTGTTGTGTTTTCGCCCGACGAAGCTGAAGAATTAGCCAAAAAAGGAGAAAAAGTAATTTTGGTGAGACGCGAAACCAGTCCGGATGATTTTCATGGAATGGTTTTGGCGCAGGCAATCCTAACCCAACGGGGCGGAATGACCAGCCACGCTGCGGTAGTTGCGCGTGGAATGGGTAAACCCTGTGTGGCAGGGGCAAATGCACTCAATATTAATTACAGTCACAATGAATTTGTCGTTGGCGATATTACTGTTACCAAGGGTGAATGGATAACCGTTGACGGAACTCATGGCAGAATTTATCGGGGAAAAGTTCCAACCGTTCAACCCCATTTAGATGAAGAATTTGAACTTGTAATGTCATGGGCAGACCAAACCAGAGGTTTGAAAATCAGGGCAAATGCCGATACAGGTCATGATGCCGATGTTTCCAAAAAATATGGGGCAGAGGGAATCGGTTTATGCCGAACTGAACATATGTTTTTTGGCGATGACCGGCTTTCCGTTATGCGTGAAATGATTTTGGCAAGCGGAGTTGGCGAACGGGAAAAGGCTTTGGCAAAACTGTTACCTTTTCAAAAACAAGATTTTATCGAAATCTTCAGAGCTATGAAAGGAATGCCGGTTACTATTCGTCTGCTTGACCCGCCATTGCACGAATTTTTACCAAACAAATTCGAGTTAATGGAAGAATTAGCCGATCTGAAATTTGAAGCTCGTCAGGCAAGTCCGAAAAATATGAATTTCTTGCTTGATGAAATTGCCGAAAAACGTAAATTATTGCGACGTGTCGAACAG
>DAORIL010000118.1:0-12751 GCA_035438525.1 Pyrinomonadaceae bacterium | reverse complement strand
ATTTAATTGCGTCGGTTCGGACAATTTCCAGTATCGCCATAAAGGCTAAAACCAATTCACGTTTGGAACGAGTATTGGTAAAAAAATCGGTAACGTTGAATGTTTTGTGCAGCTTTAATTGCTGTTTTAGATTTGCCAACATTTCTGACAATGACATTTCTTCGCGTTCGATTTCCATCGTGATTTCTTCTTTATGACGCGCCAGAATCTTTTGGAAAACATTTAATAAATCAAAAACTCCGACATTAATTTCCGAATTATTTTCGTCCGTTTCGATCTTTCCGCGCGGAAAAATCGAATTTTCAACCGTTGATTTTTCCCAAAGCATTTGCGCGGCATTTTTGAATTTTTCGTATTCAACTAAACGATTTACTAATTCTTTAAGCGGATCTTCGGAATCTTCCTCATTCTCTTCAACAATTTCCTTTGGCAACAGCATTTTTGATTTTATATCGATCAAAGTTGCCGCCATGACCAAAAAATCTCCCGCCACGGAAATATCTAGTTTTTCCATCAAGCGAATGACGCGCAAATATTCGTCGGTGATTTTGGCAATCGGAATCTCAAAAATATTCGCCTGTTCCTGCCGAATCAGATACAGCAGTAAATCAAGTGGTCCGGCAAATTCGCCGATTTTGAGTTTTAATTCCTCATCGTTATTTTCGGCAAAAATATGCGGTGTTTCTTTGTAAAAATCAAAAACTAATTGTTCGGGTGGTTGTTCCATTGAAAGAGATTATTCTAACGCAAAGATGCAAAGTGACAAAGACGCAAAGGTGTTCAAGTAAAAAGTAAAAAGTAAAAAGAAAAAAATTAGAAAAGATTTGATTTGGTAAAACTGATTTTAATAAATCTTTGCGCCTTTCATACTTTGCGTCTTTGCGTTATAAATCAACTGTTTCTCAAGTAAATAATGTAATCGTTGGCGATAGGTTCAAATCCTTCCTGGCGCAAAATTGTATTTATTTGTCCACGATGGCTCATCGAATGAAACAAAACGTGTGTCAGCATTTCACGGTAAGTATTGCGTTCGGAAATTCCTTCGCTGGTTTTGTAACTCGTTGAAAGATCAAGCCCTTCGTCATCAAAACCTTTCAGCAAATGCAAATAACTTTCGGCATTTTCCATTGCTAGTTGTTTGCATTCTTCACGACTGAGATGCGGCCAAAAATTAAATCCGGTCGAGTCCTTGCCGTAAAGCCTTTCAAAATATTCTTTTTCGGTAATCAGAATATGCGCCAAACTCTGCAAAGCCTTTTCCGAATTTGCATCACGTAAAGCAAAAACAACCCGACGGTTTGCCCAATCGTTAAAATGATAAAGTTCGCGCAGTTGTTCAATTGTATTCATAATTTAGAAGATTTTTAACGCAAAGGCGCAAAGTTTTTAAATTGAACTTTCGTTAAATCAAGTAGTTAAATATTTTCCGCAAGTTCCAAAATCTTTCCAACCGTCCGCCAATTTCGCGCCGTTGCTGAAACTTTTAACTTTTTGCCGATGTAATCTTTACCCATCAAACTTTCTAAAACACTGATGCGCAAAAGGCAGAAAATTTCACGGTTTTGGACGGCAAACATTTCGTTTTTATTGTTGTTAGAAAGTAAAAGTTCGCTTTTTTCATCAGATAATTCTTCGTCCAAAAAGAAAACGTGCAAATCTTTTTCATTTTCAAACTGCCCCTCGAAAGGATTGTTTTTAATAATTTGTTCAATTTCGGCAACGGAACGCACCATAACTTTGATTTTTAGTAAAAATTCCTGTTCGATGCCTTTTTCAATTCGTTCAGCCAGAGTTTTATCATCGGTTTCGGCGGTTTCAAAAATTACGTTTCCGCTGTTGATATAAGTTTTGACGTTTTCAAATCCCATTGCAGCACAAACTGCGCGCAAAGTCTCCATTTTAACTTTATTTTTTCCGCCGACGTTGATACCACGCAATAAAGCGACATATTTCATAACAAAATTTTCCCGGTTTGATTCTTGAATCATTATCCGATATTTTTAATCAAAAATCTTTCGTAAATTTCAAATGATAAAAAATTATCCGGTTCTCAAATGCTTCGTTTTTGTTGCGGTGTTTCTGGTTTTATTGCAGCTGTCCGTCTTTTCCCAACAAAACTTGGCAAAAACTTATCAAAATCCCGTTTTGGGTGGCGATTATCCTGACCCATCAATTATCAGAGTAGGAAAAGATTATTATATGACTCATTCGTCATTTACCTATTATCCGGGATTGTTGGTTTGGCATTCAACGGATTTGATTAATTGGGAAAGAGTTTCGGTCGCGCTAAAGAAAAATGTCGGTTCGGTCTGGGCTCCCGATTTGGTTAAATTCAAAGATAATTACTACATCTATTTTCCGGCAGGCGGAACAAATTGGGTTGTCACCGCATCATCTCCAAAGGGTCCGTGGTCGGAACCGATTGATTTGAAATTACCGGGTTTTATTGACCCTGGTCACGCAGTCGGACCTGATGGAACTCGTTATTTATTTCTCTCAAAAGGCTATGTTGTTAAATTAAAGCCGGACGGATTGGCAACCGAAGGCGAGCCCAAATTCACCTACGAGGGGTGGAAATTTCCAAAGACGTGGAGCACCGAATGTTTTTGTCTGGAATCGCCCAAAGTGACAGTCAAAGACGGATATTTTTATCAAACCGTAGCAGAGGGCGGAACGGCAGGTCCGGCAACCTCACACATGGTTGTTTCGGCACGTTCAAAATCTCCGTTCGGTCCGTGGGAAAATTCCCCATATAACCCGATTGTTCATACCGAAAGCCGAGCGGAACGCTGGTGGAGTCAGGGGCATGGGTCATTGGTTGACGATACAAAAGGGAATTATTGGATTTTGTATCACGGTTACGAAAAAGGTTTTCATTCCCTTGGCAGACAAACTCTGATGTTACCGATTGAATGGACAAAAGACGGCTGGTTTCGGGTGCCGAAAGGTATTAACAGCGGAAATCCAATTAAAAAGCCCGCCGGAAATATTTCAAAATCCGGTATCGGTTTGTCTGATGATTTTAACAACGAATTAGGCTTGAAATGGCAATTTGCCAAATTCTACAAACCCCAAAGAGCCGAAGTAAAAGACGGAAAATTAAATTTCACGGCTGAAGGTGATTCGTTTGCCAATAGTTCGCCATTATTAGTAAATGCTTCTAACCAACATTATGAAGTTATTGTTGAATACACCATTGATAAGGATGTAACCGCCGGACTGACCTTGTTTTATAACGAAACTGCTAATGCCAGAATCTCGGTTGATAAAGCAAATTTTACTGTTTTCGTTCAGAAAAGTGCCAAGATCAGAGAGAAAAATACTTTAGGAAATCACGGTTTTTTGCGAATTCTAAATGACAATAACGAAGTGAGTTTTTATTTCAGCAAGGACGGAAAAGACTGGAATCGAGTCGAAAGAACAATAGATGCAACTGGGTATAATCACAATGTTTTCGGTGAATTCTTAAGTTTGCGGGCAGGAGTTTTTGCGTTTGGAACGGGAAAAGCTACATTCGATAATTTCATTTACCGGGAACTTTAGATTTAGCTATTTCTTTTTTCAAAAATCTCGTTTCCGTATTTTATCAAGGCCTGAAAAACTGATTTCATATCATTACGGTAAAAACCAGCACAATTTATACAATTGAATTCTACAACTTTAAAAGTATTGTCTAAACTGCAAATATCAACAACGACATTATCATTTGGCAACCAACCGTTTGTAATAAAATCAGCAAATCTCTTAATTTCTTGGGGAACTTCTTGAGAAGGATTTAAACGCCCATTAGTTTTATAGCGACAAATGGAAATCACTTTTCTATTAACGATAAATGTGCGATATTCGGCATTAATCCATTGTGGTTGAGAAATAATTACTTCGTCATTCAGTTGCAAAGCACCTACTTTAGAACTTCCACCACTTAATCCAGTGTTAAGTAAATCTTGTAAATCTTCAATCTCGTAAACTTGACCATTGAAAAGTTTAAGGTCTCCAATAGGACGAACAAACAATTCGTTGTCTGGTAATTTCAAAAGTTCTTCGACACTAATAATTTGACTGTTCAGCATCGGAACCTGATTGGTCAATGCTTCCCGATAGTCGTGAAGCGGATTAAAATAAACACCCTTAAAACCTAATTCGTAACATTTTTTTATCAATTCGGTTGAGCCATAGGGAATATAATTTAAACCTAACAGTTCTTTATTTGTAATCAAAGAATGCTCAAAAGGCACAATTCCAATAAATTGATAATCTAAACCTTCAAGACAATTCTCTAAATAATCAAGTTCTTCGGAATTGAAAATATTATTTTGAATTAGGAATTTCATGAGTTTAATTTCAGATTGTTATTATCAAACCGTGTTTTTGTAAACAATAATCAAGTCCTTGTCATTGAGGTTGTAAAATCATACAAGATTTTTCTTCATTCGAATGCAAATAATTTCTTCATTTTCACCAATTGGAACTTTTACTTCTTCGTCGCCTTCGTAGCCGCGAACAGCGTAGAGTTTGACTCCCGGCAATGTTGCCATCATTTCGGCGGATTTGAAACCGAAAGATTTTGCTTCACTTTCACAGGCTTCAAGAAGCATTGTCCCGATTCCTTTTCTGGCAAAATCGGGATGAATGAAAAATGCCCGAATTTTGGCAGAATCAGTTGCGGGATTAAGTAGGTTTGAGTCACGGCTTTGTTCATAAATACTTGCGCCATAGAGGGTTTTGCGCTTGCTCCAGCCACCGCAACCGATGATTTTTCCATCTTCGGTTGCGGCAACAAAATAAGTTTTGTCAGCAATCAATTCTTTATCAACACCAAAAACGGTTTTGATTGAAAGTTCGATTTGTTTGTCATTGTAATCGTCACGACTCAAGCCGCGAACCGATTCGGCAATCAATTTTTCAATTTCCGATTGGTCGTCAAGAATAGCTTTTCTAATCACAAAACTCATTTAGTTTTATTTTTTCGCATCGTTCGGCAAACTATAGATAACTTTGCCATTGGCATCCAAAAAGTCTAATTTTGGCGTTCCTTCATCACTTACTGACATTTTGATTCGCACTTTGCCGTTACCATCATAAAGTGTAACTTCCGATTCTTTTTCCGCATTTTTGCCAACATAAACGCGGGTTGGTGAAAAGTTTTCTTCGTCTAATTTTTTCAAGGCTGTTGTTTTCGCCTCTCCATCCGGCATTTTATTGATTTCTTCACGTTTAGTGAGAATATCAGTCAACGGGATTTCCGGTCTATCCCAAATCTGCAAACCTGCTCGATATTTGCCAGAATGGTCATTATAAACAAGTGCCATTGCCTGCGCCTGCTTAAATTTATCAAACGAAAACCCTTGATAAGCACCGTATTTTCCGCCGCCTTCGACTGCTGTAAAAATTAAACCACCGTTTTCATCGCCCAATCCGTTATAAAAAAGCATTCCCGGCGGACGTTCGGTTTTCCAAGTTTTTCCGTTGATAATCGGGTCGGGCATGCGGTCACTATTGGCGACGACCATCAATAATTGCCCGTTTTTCTCACGAACATTTAATCTTTCAACATCAATTTCGGTAAATTTTTCTCTTGTTTTAGTCCAAGCCGAAAAAGCTAAAACGCCGAAAATTAATAGCGAAACAATCGCGTAAATTTCCAAATAACGAAGTCTTTTTTCAATTTTATTCATAATCATTCCTTACTTTGAAAACACCAAAGAGGGAATTTTTATGACAAAAGTTTTAATCAATCGTGGCAATAACTTTTAGTTCAATCGCAATTGGAGTTGGCAAACAATTTATTTCAACGGTAGTGCGACAAGGTAAATTATCCTTGAAATATTCGGCGTAAATTCGATTATAAGTTTGAAAATCATCTTTCATATTGGTCAAAAAAACCGTCACATCAACGATTTTTTCCCAACTTGAGCCGGAATCTTCCAAAATATAGCGGACATTTTGAAAAACCGAACGGCATTGAGTTTCGATGTCGTAAGTAATAATTTTGCCGTTTTCGTCCAATTCAACGCCCGGAATTTTCCTGGTTCCTTTTTGGCGAGGTCCAACACCTGACAAAAACAAAAGATTGCCGACTTTTCGGGCGTGCGGATAGAGTCCGACTGGTTCAGGCGCTTTGGATGAATTGATTATTTGTTCGCTCATAATTTTGAATTTATTGTAAACCGAAATTTGCTTTAGAATGAAGTGAGAAAATGAACGAAAAAAAGAAAGATTTAACAACTTTTGAAAAAGCCTTTAACACAGGCGATTGGAAACCTATTCGCAATTGTCCCGGCAGGTTTCTGTTAATCGGCGGACGTTCTGACATTAATATTGAAAATCTTTCTGAAAGTAAAAATCCCGTCGTGGAAATTTTAACGGAAATTGTTCCTGACACAGTTCTGATGATTGAATTTGAAGACGGCGGTGGAATGATTTCCTACGTTAAGAGCGACGGAAAATTTATCCACACTTTGAACACAAATGAAGGTTTTAGGCGAAAATTAGACCAATTTAAAATGGGATAGCAATAAAATTAGTTTCAGACCAATGGCTCAACCCCTAATCCGGCTTTTTCGGTCAATTTCAATTTACCTTTAATATTGCGGCAACCATCAAAAGGATCGTTGGAAATCAAAACATTTCCGTCCAAATCACAATAATCTAGGAGTGGTGTAAGTTGAGCAGCAGCAGAAATTCCAACAGCCGTTTCGATCATACAACCCATCATAATTTTCAATCCTGTTGCCTGTGCGGCGTGAATCATTCTGGTTGCCTCACGAATTCCGGCGGATTTCATCAGCTTGATATTGATTCCGTCAAACGCTTCGGCAAGTTTGGGAACGTCTGCCAGATGCAAAACGCTTTCGTCAGCAATCAGAGGGATTTCGGAATGGTCACGGAGCCATTTTATGTTTTCAAACTGTTCAGCGGGCATCGGTTGCTCGATAAAGACGATATTTTTATCTTTCAGCCATTTTACCGATTCCAGAGCCTTTTCGCGTGTTTTCCAACCTTCATTGGCATCGACATAAAGCGGTTTATCGGTTATTTCACGGATTGCCTTAATCATTTCGCGGTCATTTTCTAATCCGACTTTTATTTTGAGAATCGGAAAATCAACGGCTTCGAGGACTTTTTGCTGGACGATTTCTTTGGTATCAATTGCAATTGTAAATGAAGACAAAGGAGCATTTTCGGGATTTAAGCCCCACATTTTCCAGAGTGGAACATTTAGCTTTTTGCCAACCCAATCGTGCAAAGCAATATCAATCGCACATTTGGCTGAATTATTTCCAACCGCAAATTTATCAACATCTTGCAAAATTTCGTCAATTGAAAACGGCGAATCGAATTTAGTTAAATCAATCCGTTCAAAGAACTTGTTAAGTGTCTCAACATCTTCGCCGTAACGAACATTTGGAGATGCTTCACCATAACCAATGATTCCATCGTGTTCGAGGGAAAGAATGACGACTGGAACAAAATCTCGTGCGTTACGTGCAATCCGAAAAGTATGTTTGAGTTGTAAATCGTATCTTTTCCAGGAGAGTTTCATTTGATAATTTCTAAGGCTTTTTCTAAAGCTAAATCACGATTTTTAAGGATTTCTTCAATTGTCAGGGGAACTTCAAAATTAGGTGCAACTCCTTTGCCTTCGATGCGATAGCCCTGGGGAGAAATATAATCGCGAAAGGCAATTGAAACTCTAAAATCGTCCGGCAGACCAAATTCGACACTATTCAACACTAACCCCTTTGTGTGTGTCCCGACGATCTGACCGCGTCCGGTTTCTTTGATTATTTGAGCAAAAATTTCTGCACCGCTAAAGCTTTCATCATCCACCAAAACAACTAATTTGCCTTTGAACGCCTTGTCCTTTTTGCCTTTTATCTCCGTATCTTTAGTTTTACCGCTCCGTTCAATAAACGTGCCGAATTCGATATTTTGCACAAAAAATTGACCGAGACATTTTTTAACTTCTTCAACAAAACCGCCGCGATTTCCTCTTAGATCAATAATAACACCTTTGACCGAGTCAAATTTTTGCAGTTCAATTTGAAGCCATTTACCCATATCGGCAGTAAAACCGTCAAATCTAATATAACCAATATTTTCAACTAATAAACGACTGGCAAGGCTGAATTTTTTAACTGACCAATCGGCAGTTAGTGTGACTTTAAGTTCTTTATCCTGAGTATCTTGAAATTGTAAATCGATCTTTCGTCCTTCAAAAATTTCGCCAAAATCTAAGTCTGATGCGGAGGCAGGTTTACCATCAAAACTTAATAATTTCCAACCAATTTTTACTTTTTTTGCTTCGGCAGAAGTCTTTGGAAAAATGTCTATAACTACCGGTTTACCATCTATATTTTTTAGGCTAAAACCATAGGTCAATTGTAAAATCTGACTTCGCGGGTCAAAATCGGTCAGAATTTTCTTTTCGATCTTCTTTTTGCTGACTGTTTGCCAAATATTTAAATGCGAAGTTTTTAGCTCACTTAACATTTTTTTGAGAATGGCTAAAAGTTCAGTTTTATTAACAGCTTTTGCAACAAGCGGGCGATAGTTTTCACGAATTTTTAGCCAATCGACACCATTAAACTTCGGATCAAAATATTTTGTGGTTACTTTTTCCCAAAGTGCGTCAAACACATTTAGATTTTGAACCAAATTTGTTTCCGACTTGATTAGCGGAGCCTCAATTTGTTGAGCTTTAACAAAAACAAAAGTCGTTAAAAATAGGGGCAGACAAATCAAAAATCGGAAAAGAAAAACTTTGCCGGAATCGATTCTCATTGTTCTGAATCGCTATTTTAACTTAATTACCTCAGAACCTGCCAATAAAAATGCACCTGCACCATAAACTTCCCAACTTTCGGCAGTGAAATTTCGTCGCGGATCGGCTCCGATCGGCTGACACCAACCAACCTTTCCTTCGGGCGTAACTAAATTATTCAGACTAATCCAACCTTTTTTTACTGCCGGAAGATATTTATTTTTGTCCAAATGTCCGTTGTTGATTCCCCAAGCCAACGCGTAAAGATAGAATCCTGAACCGCTGGCTTCACCGCCCGGAAATGAATCGGGATCAAGCAAACTCGAACGCCAAAGTCCGTCGGATTGCTGCAGAGTCAGAATTTTTGCCGCCATTTCTTTGTAAAGGTTGAGGTAAAAGGTTCGTTTCGGATAATCTTTCGGTAGTTCTTTCAAAAGGCGAACTAAACCGCCCAAAACCCAGCCGTTTCCACGACTCCAAAAGACTTTTTTGCCGTTTGCTTCACGTTTGGTTTCGGGTAAGTAAGAAGCATCGCGGGCAAAAAGCTGCTCCTGTTTGTCGTAAAGTAGGTCATAGGTTTCCTGGAAAAATTTGTCGTTCTTCTCCAGATAACTTTTGTCTTTTAGGTCTTTAGCCAATTTTGCAAAAGTCGGCGGAGCCATAAAAAGAGCATCGCACCACCACCAGATGATGCCGTGTTTTTCAACTTCATTACTTTTATCAACACCGATTCGCTTAATCGCATCAATCGTTGGTTGAATGAATTTTTTATCTTTTTTTAACCGATACAAATCGATATAGGTCTGACTGATGGCGATGTCGTCGGCGTGGTCAAAACGCTTTCCGGTTTGCCAGTTGATTTTGTCAAAACTCTGTGTCATGGCATTGAGCAGTTCATCAGATTTGGTCGTTTCATACGCGGCAAAAACTCCGGCGTAAAATGCTCCGTTAGTCCAATCGTATGTTTCATGAAGCGGATTGTTTAATTGCCATTTGGCAGTTTTGAGCATCATGGATTTGATATTTTCTTTTTTGAAAACATCGGTTGATTGAGCAAATGTGACATTCGCCAAAAGGATTGAAATAAAAGTTAAAATAGTGATTCTTTTAGTCATAGATTTATTTAATTACTAATGAACTGCCAAAAATGGATTTTAGTTTTTCTGCCAAGGTTTGATATGTTTCGTCGTCGGTGTCAAAGTCAACCTTGACACCATCACACTGTAAATTTTGCTGGCCGATTTCGTCTAATTCCACTTCAATTGTATTGCGTTGCAGATGGATTTGCTTAACTCCGCCATAACCGCCAAAAGATTGGTCATCGCGTTCAATATGATAACTATTCATTCCCAGTTTTTCATCTTGTTCGTCATAACCATCAATACTTTGCTGAATCATTAAATAGTTTTCGTCCGTGTAAAACCCGACTATTAAAACATCAAGTTCTGTTTCTTCGATTTCAACTGCTTCTGTTTCAAAATGTAAGATCATATTTTAAACTAATGATTTGGTTTAATAATCAACTGCGTAATCTTTGGCAAAGGACTTTCCACCCCAGGCTTTTAATTGTGTCCATTCAGTAAACGGGTCAGCCCAAAATTTATGTGTTACCGGCAAACCTAAAGGTAAAAAGGCAAGGGAAGTGATATACATACTTCCGGTATTTGAATATGAATCGGCAATATTGCTTTGCTGATTGCCGACCAGTCCGAGAGTTAGCCAACCGTCTTTGGTAAAAGTATTTTGCACAAACATTCGTTTCATCACGGCGGTCAAGGCGCAACGCACCTGAGCGGGTGAAATTTCTTTTGGTAGTGAATCTTCTAAAGCTAATTTCGCTAAAGGTTGAAATGCACCGACTCGATAAGTCGAGGAACGCCCGAAAACGGGATAAGTTCCTTCGGGCGAAATGTAACGCTCCTGAAACGAAGCATAACGCTGCATCCGTTTATATGCGGTATCGTATAAAGCTTTATCTTTTCTGCCTTTTTGGGCGTTTACCTTCAAAACTTCGACTAACATCGGTTGAATTACATAGCCGTTATAATGATCGAAATGAAATTTTTCGCCGTCTTTATACCAACCGTCGCCGACATACCAATTGTTAATGGTTTCAATCGCCGGATCAATTCTCTTAGCATCAATCTCTTCATCAATACTGAGCAAAAAACTTTCAATGGTAGCGGCAAAAAGAACCCAATTATTGTTGAAAGGCACAATTTGCCGGATAGTTTTAAATTCACGAATGATGCCGTCTTTGGTTGCTTTATCTAGTGGATTCCATAAGGCTTCGGGGGCAGTTAGTAAAGCTTGGGCAATATACGCCGCATCAACCAAAGGCTGGCGGGTTTTATTATCGCCCCAATACAGATAATCAGGGCTTTTAGGATTGACGGCATGAGCCAGACTTTGTTGAATTTGCAACCGCATTTTGCTCCGAATTTTGCTTTCGGCAGAATTGTCATCCAACAAGGAAACAAAAGGTGCAAGTCCGGCAATCAAGCGTCCAAATGCTTCCATATACGCCACACGGCTATCGCGTTTATCCCAAGTCGGCGAATATTCGACCCGCATATTCTTTTGCAGTTCGCCGCGACTCATGTTGGACAAAACAGGATTTGCAATTTTATCTAAAAGTTGAACCCAATATGTGCGGTCATCTGATGGTTTAGGAGCTTCGGTTTCTGTTGTTTCGCTCAAAGCAATATTTGGCGAAAGTCCCGCAATCAGACTTATTGCAGAAGCTTTTTTGATAAAGTTTCGTCTTTTCATTAATAAATTTTGTGTTTATTTTTGCTTACTCTTTGCGTTCACCATCATAAACTACAGCGGCACATTCGCAAAATAAATCCAAATAATAATCGCGGATTTCTTCTTGAGCGAGTTGTTTGTTTTCTTTTTCAGCGATGAATTTCATCAATTCAAATGCCACTTCTTCGCCTGTTTCGATGCGGATTAGTTGTGTTTCCTGACTCATAAATTTCCTTAAATAAATTTGATGTAACTATTTGACGATTTTTAGTTTCAATAAATTACTTTCGATTTTACCGGTCGCAGTTTTCACGCCCCTTTCTATTCTGGATTCAACCACGAATTGATTAGTTTGGGTTGCCTTAATTGTATAAACCCCTGTTTTATCGACTCGTAAACAAGGAAAGTCCAAAACAGCAAAAAGATTTCTCTCAAAAATCAGTTTCTCATTATCCTTGGATTCCAGAAAACGATTGAATTTTTCATCGTTACATCCAATATGAAAATATTCGGATTTGACAATTAAACGATTGGATTCTGTTAAATCGAACATTTCAGGAGAAATTTTGTAATCCACAATAAAATATTTTTCTAATCTTGCCTGTTTACCGGCGGAGCTTTTCAAAATAATTTCGGGCAGGAACTGCGGAAGATAAAGATTGGCCTCAGATTTATTGAGCATTGCATAAGTTATTTTAATAATATCGCCAACTCTGTAAATGGTTTTATTTGAAGCAATTTTGAAATTAACAGACTGATTGTAGTTAACCGAAAGATTAGGTCTTTCTTTTGCCTCCAAAACTCGCATATTTGAAAGGCCCTGAGACCAAATAAAATTATGGCAGATTCCTAATATAATAATGATTTGTAAAACTCGATAGATTTTCATAAATACCTTTTCACTAATTTAACCAACAAAACAACTTTCCTATTAATTTTAATAAAACCAGAAGTTTCAATTCATTCGATTTCAGCTGACTTTTTACCAAATTACCCGCCGACTCAGTCGATACCCAGAATTATTTCAATAAATTACTTTAACTTAGATTTGTTGAAGTGTTTATAAAAAAAAGAACGAATCTGCGATTTCTAAGAAAAATTGCTTTTAAATAGGTTTTATAATATCTTACTGGCTAACTAAAGAAAAATATTATGAAACAAACCCTCATTCTTTTAATAATTTGTTTGAACTTTCTAACAGTCGGTCTTATTTTTGGACAAACTAATAAACAGCAA
>DAORIL010000117.1:0-12851 GCA_035438525.1 Pyrinomonadaceae bacterium | reverse complement strand
GATGCAAAACGAAGATTGATTGATTCACTCAAAACCGCATATTTTTTGACGCGAAATCGTTTGGAGTTATCAACGAAAATGTAGTCAATCAATCTCGTCACAGGTTCGTTATATTTGAATCCGTTAAAACTGCCGGTTGGTCCAAAAGGTTTTATTTCCGAGGCTTCGCGTGAATCGGTCATCACTTTTCGCAAGTTTATTAACAATTCGGAGCCCGGTTCGGAATTAAAATCGCCCGTAAAAATTACCGGATAATTCTTTTTATTGACCTCTTTCATCTTTGCCAAAATCATTTCAACTCCTTTAGTTCTAGCTTTTACGCCGTCATTATCGAGATGCGTATTGAAAAACCAAAAAGATTTTTTCGTTTGATTGTCCTTGAACAAAGCGTAAGTGCAGATGCGGATATACGAAGCGTCCCAGCCTTTTGAAACCTTGTCTGGTGTTTCCGAAAGCCAAAAAGTTTGCTCGTTAGTGACTTTGAATCGTGTTTTGTCGTAAAAAATCGCCGAAGCCTCGCCTTTACCGACTCCATCACGACCGATCCCAATGTGATTATATTTTGGCAAAAGTGTGGTTAAATCGTTGATCTGATTTGGCAAAGCCTCCTGAACTCCAAAAATATCAGGCTCATAAAATTGGATTTGTGAACTGAAAAAATCTTTGCGGTGATTCCAGTCATTATCTTTGTCCGAGGCTAAATCCAGACGAATATTGTAGGTCATTACTTTTAAGCTCTGTGCGTTGAGGAAATGAACAAATAACAACGATAAAATTAGATAAAAGGTTATTTTTTTCATAACTGTATTATAGTCTAAATCGTTGTGTTTCGGTAGTTTCTACGTTTTATAAACAAAAAAAAGACAACTTATCTGAAGTTGTCTTTTCGAGTTGGATTCTATCACGAAATTTTATGGCAATGCTCTAACCACAAAATTATCGGCATAACCAACACCTTCAAATCCGACATATCTTGGCGGTGCAATATTGGTTGGAAAAGTTCCTAACTCTTTACCATTAAATCGGGCACTAATGCTCCTATTTTGCGGATTGTAACGGATTTTCATTTCATTAAAAAATCCTTCCTCAGAAACACCTGAAGCCAAAATTTGTCCATTCATTCCGCCAAGCCGAAGTTCGTAAATGATGGTGCCCAGGTTATCGGCAGGATTCGGTTTAATGACCAGAACTACATTGCCGACGGTTGATAAGTTATTTGTGGTTGTGCTTGAATTTGTTAAGCCTAATGCCACATACGAACCGGGAAGCCGCCAATAAAAACCTTCAATTTCGACTTCGTATGGAACATTCAGATTTGACGGCAAAGGCATTAACGCCGCCGGACGAACGGTTGCCGAAGTTGGCGCATTCAAAAGTGTGCAAAGAAATCCGTTTTGTTCAAAACCAAACACCAATTGCAATGGTGAAGGTAGTTCGTATGGATTTGGTCCGGTGCCGCAGTATCGCCAGGTGTCGCCGGAGTCGGGCGTGATCCAACGATTATCTTTAGTTCCGGGATATTCCAACCAGAATCCACCCATCGAAACCCCGAGCGCAGTTTGTTTTAGCGTTCCGTTACCACTTGCCGGTCGAAGCATTTGAGGACCTTGTCCAAAAGAATCCCGCATAATAATATTGGGAGCCGGCGGAGTTTGTGGCAATGGATTGGAACTTATGGTGCCGCCTCCGCTTCCGCCTTTTTGGGCAAATACGGACGATAATCCCAAAAGAATTATGATTGCTGCCAGCTTTGAAAATTGCCAAAAAGCTTTCGTATTCTCAAAATAAATATTCATCTTTCTCTCCTGAATTTTTTGTGCATTTTGAGCAGAATATTTAGCCTTTGGGGGGATGGCTCCATCCAACTCTATCTAACAGTGTTTGATCCGGAAAGAAAAAGACACAGCAAAATGACTTTGTGTCAGATTTTTGCAGTGTCCTGAACCTAAAAAATTATTTTTTGAGAAAACGTTTTAGTAAACCCTTGAAGCAAATAAGTTTTGGCTATTTTCCAATCCTTTTATAAAAATCCTGCAAAGTATAAAATGCCTTCTTTTTTAATCCATCATTGGAAATTAAACCTTTGCGATTGTAACCGTCCTGAATTCCGGGTAAATTTCGGCGCGGTGAGCGAAAATCTACCAAAATCCAGGGACTCAACCCGCGAATATTCGGCATTTTTTCAATCATTTTTAGATTTTGCTGATACAAATATTCCTGATATTCTTCTGTCCAGCGTTCATCTTTTGCACCATGCAATCCCTGTTTGGCATCGCCGCCAAATTCCGAAACAACTACAGGTTTATTGTAAGGCGTTTTCCAAACCATTTTTTCCGCATCCGCTAAATTTCCGCCATACCAGCCTAAATATTGGTTAAAAGCTACAATGTCGAGAGATTCTCCAATTTTGTCGTCAACAATTCCGACACCTTTTTCATTTCGGGTCAGCAATGCAGCGCTTATTAAACGAGTTGTATCAAGGGTTTTGGTATGATTTACCAAATTGATTAAAAATTGATTTCTGGCATCGGAAAGCGGTGTTTCATTCGCCATTGACCAAATTATAACTGATGCCCGGTTTTTGTCCCGTGTGATGACTTCGGATAATTGATTTTTAGCATTTTGCAGAACGTAATCTTTAGTAAAATCAACCGTCCAATAAACGGGAATTTCTTCCCAAACCATCAAACCCATTTTGTCGGCAACCCGCAACATATTTTCATTGTGCGGATAATGTGCGAGACGAACATAATTACAACCGAGTTCCTTCGCCCAATTTAATAGGCGCATCGCGTCGGCTTCGCTCGAACCTCGTCCGCCTGTCGCATTTTCTTCGTGAATCGAAATGCCTTTTAAGAAAATCGGTTTTCCGTTAAGCAAAATATCGGGACCAACCGTTTCAATCGTCCGAAAACCAATGTTGTCTTTAATTGTCTGCAAACTTGTTTTGATAAAAACTTCGTAAAGTTTTGGCTCTCCGATTGACCAATATTTGATATTTGTGGCGGCTATTTCAAATGCCGAATTTGCCTGGATTTCCTTTTCAATTTTTAGTTCGGGGATGCTGACCGTTACTTTTTCTTCAGACTTTGGATTGCTTAATTTTATAAATCCGGCGATTGTATTTTTCTCGCCTTTTTTAAGTTGGATCGTGTAATCCTGAATAAAAGTTTCGGGTTCTTCGATCAGTAAAACATCTCGCGTAATTCCGCCGTAATTCCACCAATCCGTGTTGACTGTTGGAACCGCATCTTTGCGGCGTGTATTATCAACTTTGACCACCAAATAATTATCTTTTGGTTTAATGATTGACGAAATTTCAAAATTAAACGGAGTAAATCCGCCCTCGTGAATTCCGAGCTTCTTGCCGTTCAAATAAACTTCCGCTTTGTAATTAACTGCACCAAAATAAACAAACAAACGTTTTTTATCTTTCAAATCGTAATCAAAAGATCTCTTAAACCAAACATTTCCTTCGTAATAAAGCAATTTTTCGTCTTGCGAGTTCCAGTCGTTCGGAATCTTCATCGTCGGTGATTTATCAAAATCATATTCGACCAATTCCTGTTTATTTTTGGCGTGATAATTGTTATAAAACGCGGCTGTTGCACCAACATTTTTTTGATCGTAAGGTTCTTGGTGAAAGGTGTAATAGCCCATTTCATACGGATCTATAATGTAATTCCAGTTCCCGTTGAGGGAGATAGTTTTTTGATTAGGAACATTGGTAATTAGGTCTTGTGACCAAGCAACTAATTGGAGTGACACTAATAAACACAATAAGCAAAACGATTTGCTAAAATTGGAATGAATCATATTTATTTTTCTTGAAAAATTTGCAAAAGTTTAAGTTAGGGAAGTCTTATTTTAGCACAAAAGTTATTTGGTTTTAATTAAACGATTGTAATAAATTTAAGGTCGCAAAACATTTACCGCAATAAAAAAGTCTAAAGTTTACTAACAGCAAACCTTAGACTTAATAAACTAAATCAGAAAAAACTAATATTCTTTGACGATAATGGTTTTTGATAACAAATCGTGCGCGGCACGTTTTTCTGTATTGAGCAGCATTGTCAAAAAGCCAAGTCCGCCAAAAGCCAGTGAAAGCAAATAAACCGATGAACTAACCGCCGCCTGATGAAGCGTTGGATAATCATTTTCCTCAATGTCCACGATTTCAAGGGCAAAGAGGCGCATTCCAAAAGTCCTGCCCAAAAAGCCAATAGTTGTAGTCAAATAAATGAACATCACAATTGAACAAGTAGCTAAAAAGGCAAAGAAACCTTCGATTGAGAAAAATCTACCGTTCAATAGCATAAAAGGTGATAGCAAAATTAAGCTCAGAAAAGAACCAATTAACAGATCGAAAATTGCCGCATTAAATCGTAAAGAGATCGGCGCATAGTCTTCAACTTCGTCTGTTTCACCGGCAGTTGCCACCGCTTCTGATTCCACCTCTGCTACAACTTTATTTCCATTAGTGCGATGAATAGGTTCGTTATCCAGTTCATCCCAGTTAATTTCAATCTTTCTGGGTTCCGGTTTCTTTTCAAAACTGGACGAAATTTTCGCAGGCAAAGGAATCGGCGGCAACTTTGCAGTATCGTATTTTTCAACTTTTGTTTCGGTCGAAAATTGAACGACGTTTGGTTTAGCCGGATTTGGAACAAATTGCAATTGGTCTTGTTTTGGTAAATATTCCAATGACCTGTTGGACAGAGTTCGGGGGAATTGCTTGACCGTTGTCTGTGTTTCGACAGGTTGCGATTCAATTGGTGTGTCGGACACTAAATACTTTTTACGAGATTCCTCGATTCGTCGCAAAGCATTGGCAATAGTCGGGTTAGTTGCCTGAACAGATTGCGGCTCTTCAATTATTTCCGTTTTTAGAGCAGTTGCTCCATTATTCATCGGAGCAATTCGGCGCGGGGCGGCAGGCTGAACGATCTGCACTTCAGACGATTCACCTTTATGTTCGTCTAAACGCTTTCTGACCGAATTTTGCAACTGCAAACGCCAATCAGGAAGCGTGGCGTTCTTGTTTTGGAAACCGATCAATGTTTGACTTGTCGGCTTTGTCAAAATCTCTGCAGTTGGCGGCGGATTAAGATTTACGGGCTGTTTCGGGAAAACAGGCGGCGCAGTAGGTTCTAGCTTTGGTGCAAATTTCACTTCTTCCGATTTCTCCGTTTTGATAACAGGCGTTATTTTTAGGGCGAGCTCTTCGCGGACGGAATCGTTTAACATTGTGCCACAGCTAAAACATACAGACAGGGTTGATGCTAAATTTCGATTACAAGACGGGCAGTTCATAATTTTGAAAAGAATAAAAAAGAAATGCTGAATAGCGAGACTCGGAATTGTTTCTGAATAGATTCAAGAACAATCGGGATAATATCAGAAACTACTTTAACTAGTCAATAGCAAATCAAACAAAAATTAAGAGTTAGCGAAATTGAAACCAAATTTTGTTCCTGCCAGAATTAGTCCCAACATCGTTTTTGCGTCTTCAAATTCCCCTTGGAAAATCATTTGATAAATCTCAGGAAAAGAAAATCTTTCCACCGAGAGCAGTTCATCATCGTCTAAATTTTGTCCCACTTCGGTTAATTCGGTAGCTAAAAACACAAACATTTTTTCATTTAAAAAACCGGGTGAAACATAAAATTCGGTCAAAAGTTCAATCTTTCCAGCATTATAGCCAATTTCTTCCTGAACTTCACGCGCCGCACAAATTTCAGGGCTTTCGCCTTTTTCGAGCGAACCGGCAGGTAATTCAAGTAAGTATTTTCCCGCCGCGTGCCGATATTGTCGAACTAAAGCTACAGTTTCATCATCAAAAACCGGAATAATTACCGCACTTCCTGAATGTAAAATCAAGTCGCGCTGATAGGTTATTTCGCCTTCGCGCACGGTTGAGCGGGAAACATTAAAAAGTTTAGTCGCTAAAATTTGTTCGGACGAAATTATTTCAGGCAGCATATTTAATTGAATTTGTGACAATCTCAAATAAAATGCTAACTTATTACGGAACTTTTTTCCAAAACAGCGGTCTAATATTTTGAGGAAATTAAATGGATAGTTTTTTACAAGAACCCGAAAAGAAAAAAGGTATCAATAAGACAATGCTCGGCGCGTTGCTCATTGGAACTATTTTAATTATTGCATTGATTGCGGTTGTCTCGCTCAAGCGTTCAGATAAACAAATTCAGGAACAAGTTTTGGAAAATGCTTTTCACGAAGGACAGCCCGAATTTGCTCTTTACACAAAAAAAATCAGTATTAATACAGTTGAAGATAAAACTACTGAATCTCCGACCGCATTTGGGACAATTGTCATGTCAATCGCCGGAAGTATTCGGAATATTACGGGAAAAACCTTAACCGGATTGGAAATCAAAGTGACAGTAGTTGATTCTTTTGGTAATGCTGTGAAAGATAAAACTATTTTAGTTATTCCAAAGCAAGCGGAAAAACTGGAAACAGGTCAATCTTTAGATGTTCGGGTATTAATAGAAGGTTTTAAAAAAGACGATGACCGTGCTCAGATTCGTTGGAAAGTAACTGCCATCAAAGTTGAATAAGTATTGATAAAATGAAACTGAACAAATCAATAATCTTGGTGATTTTTTTTGGTTTACTTTCGATCTCACTAATTTTTATCAAAGGAATGCCGTTTGGGGCAGACTTTAACAATCATTTTGGTTATATACTGCCATTTTATGACGAACTCTCACACGGGAATTACTTACCCGGTTGGTTAGCCGAGTCAAATAATGGTTTTGGCGATCCGCGATTCAGATTTTACCCGCCATTTTTGTATTATTTGCTCTGTTTAGCCAAGTTTGTAACTAATGATTGGTATTCTGCAACTTTAATAATTTTTGCTTTGTTTTCAGTGCTTGGAACTCTAGGCACTTATTTTTGGGCTAAACAAAGTCTTTCTAATCTCACATCAATTCTGGCTTCACTAATTTTTGCTTTTATTCCGTATCATTTAACTCAATTTTTCCAAGCCTCGCTTTTAGCCGAATTTGCCGCAACTGCAATTTTGCCGTTTGCCTTTATGTTCGTCCAAAGGCTTTCGCTCAATAAATATGACGGACAAAATAAATCGCGGTTGATTTTCAATATTGGCGGACTTTCCGCTGTTTATGAGGTGATGGTCACGACACATTTGCCCACAACGGTCATTGCCTCTTTAATTTTGGGCATCTTTGCGTTGTTATTGACGGATTGGAAAAATAACAAAAAATCTTTAGTTTTTTGCGCTTTAGGAGTTTTATTAGGTGTTTGGGCGAGTTCCTGGTTTTGGTTCAGAATGGTTTCCGAACTTAGTTGGATTCAAGCCGGAACAGGTGTCAGTTCAGCCTATTACGATTACCGCAATAATTTTTTGCTTTCGCCCTATGCCCTAATAAATGTAAATAATTGGTATGGCAATCTGTTATTGATTCTGACCATCGGATATTTTTTACCGACTTTGAATTTGTTTGGAAAATTGTTCAGAAGAAAACCGCTAAATGAAGAAATACTTGCACATTCAAATCGTTCTGAAGAATCGCAAATTACGAAAAAAGTGCTTTTAGGGATTTTGATAATTACAAGTATTTCGCTGCTGATGACTACAGAATTGAGTCGTCCGTTGTGGGCAATTATTCCTAAGTTAAAAGATATTCAATTTCCATATCGTTGGTTGTTAATCACCTCAGTGACAATTTGTCCGATTTTAGCAATGTCATTGATGTTTTGGTGGCAAAGATTCAGGCAAAAAGGACTGGAAACTGTGATTTTTGTGGTGTTTCTGATATTTTTCGCTTCATTAATTTATTCGTTGAAAGAATTGGTAGTTGATGCGGAGTTTATTGATCGAAGTCAATTCTTTGAAAAAATCGAAAGCACGCGCGGAGGTAGAAGTTTTAACGATTGGCTGCCCAAAAATGCTAAAGAATTAAAAGATTTACTGCCGTTAAAAGGAAATGTTGATGCCGGAACACGCGAAGTAACCATCAAAAATTGGGGTTCATTGGACAGAACTTTTTCGGTTGGCGACGGGGCAGAAAATCAAGCGCGAATCAGAACTTACAATTACCCGCATTGGCAGGCTTTTATTTTGAAAGACAGGCAGAGAATTCAAACAAATACAAGTAGTGAAACTGATGGAACTCTTTTAATTGCAATTCCGCCTGAAAAAACTGAAGTTGAATTAGTTTTTGTTGAGCCGCCCCGAACAATAATTGCAGTCTGGATTTCTTTGGTCGGTTGGTTGATAATTCTTGGCTTTTTGCTTCAAGGAATAAGAAAAAGTATGTAAAAGTTACCCACCCAAAATCTCGAAATTACTTGCGTTAATCTCAAAAAATGTGCAAACTATTTAAGGATAAAAGTTATCTGTTCGTCCTAAAAAGTTTTCCACAAATCATCAAAATCTAACCCATCAAAGTTTTTTCTGCTCTTAAATTTAACTGAGAGAATAGTCAAATTATTATTTTTCAACTTTATTAAACTATGGAACAATCAGTGCTTACCCTTGATGATAAAAAAGTTTATTTCTTTTTAATTTTGGCGTGTTTATTGGTCTATGCAAATTCGTTAAGCGGCGATTTTGTTTTTGATGACACAGCACAGATTGTTACTAACCAAACACTTGAATCGTGGGGCAATATCATCAATGGATTTACCAAAGACGTTTGGTCTTTTGAACGTGAATCAGGTTCGACCAATATCCCGCCGCCCTATTATCGTCCGTTATTTACTCTTTACTTGACTGTCGGTTATCAGCTTTTCGGATTGTGGGAACAAGGCTGGCATTTGCTGAATTTAGCCATTCATATCGGTGCAACTTTGCTCGTTTACCGGCTTTTTTTACGGCTTAGTGAAGAAAATCTAAGACTTTCATTTGTCGGAAGTTTATTTTTTGCTCTAATTCCGGTTCACGTTGAATCAATCTCCTGGATTTCGGGAATTCCTGATCCGTTAGCTGCGTTGTTCTATATTCCGTCAATGCTTTTTTATATGGATTGGCGTGAAAATGGTAACAAGAAATATTTGATATTCTCGTTGCTTGCTTTTTTTGGTGCGCTTTTGTGCAAAGAAACACCGATTGTTTTGCCGGCGATTTTATTCATTTGGGAACTGACCCTAAACCGCAAAAAAGAATCCGGCAACGGTTTTTTTTCGGCAATCAAACAAGTCTTGATTTTTGCGGCTCCGGCGGTAATTTATTTGCTAATGCGGATTTCTGTTTTGGGTAAAGTGAGTTGGAAGCATCCGTTTATTTCGCAAACTCCGACCGAATATATCTTTGCTACTATTCCCTATGTTTTAGTTCATTATTTGAAAAATATTCTGTTTCCGCTTAATTTGAGTTTGATTTATGACACGCATTTTGTAAAAGGCGGAGACGACTCCAATCTCTGGATTCCTTTGATAATTCTTTTGGTTATTGGAGGCTTAATTTATTTTTTTCGACGAAAGTTTACTCCGTTGATGTGGCTTTCGTTAGGATTATTTATTGTTCCGCTGATGCCTGTTTTAAATCTCCAAGTCTTTCATTATGAATACATTGTGCAAGACAGGTATTTGTATTTGCCTTCAATCGGGTTTGTTTTACTGCTTGCAATTTTGATTGAAAAATTATGGACAGCAGAAAATCAACTATTTCATAAAATTGCGGTGGCTGTGACTGTCATAATTTGTCTTGGCTATACGATCGGCACGATCAAACAAAATAGAATGTGGAATTCTGCCATCAATTTATGGTCCCGCGCGATTGAAATGAAACCGACCAGCTGGTCTGCTTACTACAATTTGGGGTTGGCACATCAGCAAAATAAAGAGTATGAAAAAGCTATCGATGATTTGGATAAATCACTGCAATTTCAATCATTTAACCGCGAAGATAGTTTGATCTATAACAATCGCGGATTAGCCAAAAAAGCGTTGGGAAGAACGGAAGAAGCAAAAAAAGATTTTCTCAAATCGTTAGAAATTGATCCAAAATCTATTCAGGCTCTGACAAATTTGGGCGTTTTATATTTTGACCAAGGAAATTATGTCGAAGCAGAAAATCAGTTTAAAAAAGGACTGCAAACTAATGCCAATGATCCCTTTGTTAATTACAATTTGGCACGGACTTGGGCCAAACTGAATCGGCATAAAGAAGCCTTGAGTATTTATGAAAAATTACTCCAAACATCAAAATCTAATCCTGAATTAATGGTTGATTCTGCTGTTTCATATTCAGCTAGTGGACAAACAAACAAAGCTAAAGCCCTTTTAACTGAGGCAAATAGACTGGCTAGAGATGAAAAATTGAAACAGCAAATTGCCGATGAGATGCAAAAATTGAAATAAAATAGCAATTTAAGAGAAGAAAATTTAGCCGCAAAAGACACATAAAACACAAAATGCTTTGGTTAATATTTTGTGAATTATGTGCCTTTTGCGGCGATTCTGTCTTTACTTTAAATTATTTTTCTTTTTCGACGAATAATTCTTCCAGAGATTGTTTGACAGGTTGGACAGAAACAAGTTTTCCGCCGACCTTTTTCATTTCGTGCAAGATTTTTTCGACTTTGGATTCATCGGAAACTTGAATATTTGCGCCATTTGGTTTGGCAATCACGGTAGAGCTTTCGATTCCCGTCAAGGCTTTTTGCAAATCTGCTGCCGAAACTCCTTTGACGTTTATTTCAAAAGACTGATTTTCACCCTGGGCATTCAAAAGGTCATCGAGCTTGCCGGCGGCGGCAAGTTTTCCTTTCCGCAAAATTGCCACGTTATCACATAATGCTTCGATGTCTGACAAAATATGTGTGGACATAAAAACGGTCGTTCCTTTTTCGCGCAGTTCAGCAATAAGTTCGCGGGTCTCGCGCCGGCCGATTGGGTCAAGCCCGCGCATCGGTTCATCTAAAAAGACGACTTCAGGCTCATTAATTAGAGATTGTGCTAATCCCGTTCGCTGCAGCATCCCTTTGGAAAATTTGCGGAGCTGTTTGTTCCAACTGGCTTCTTCCAATCCGACTTTGGTCAATAGCTCTTCGGTTCTTTGTTTGCTTTTAGCTTTATCCAAGCCAAATAATTCGCCAAAATACATCATCAGTTCCCGGGCAGTCAGATAATCGTAAAAATATGGATTTTCAGGACAATAACCGATTCGATGACGCATTTTAACATCAGAAATGTCATGACCGAGAATTTTGGCACTTCCTGCACTGGAAAATATTAAGGACATCAAAATCTTGATGGTCGTAGTTTTTCCTGCGCCGTTTCCGCCCAGAAAACCAAAAATCTGTCCGCCTTCGACATTCAACGTTAAATTATCAAGGGCGCGGACTTTTTTCTTTTTCCAAAAGCCAACTTCGTAATCTTTGGTTAAATTTTCGATTTCAACTATATAGCTCATATTTTAGTTAATGGTAATTTGGGTTTGTTTTTGAATTTTTTAATTAAAGAATTTATACCGAATAAAGCTAAGAAACACCAACTCAGCAGAGAAATAACTTTGGTAATTTTAACAAAAAATGGTTCGTCAAAAAACAGAGAAACTTTACAAGTTTCTTTCGGTATCGGAATTAAAATCGTTCCGTCGTCATTTAATTTGGTCTGCACATTTTCGCCGTTTATTTTTGCCTGCCAATACGGATAGTAAAAAGTCGCCACCCGCAGATCTTGAACTTCGCCAACGGTTACTTCAAAATTTCTTTGCTCCCGCTCCCAATTTGTAACCGTTACTTTGCGCGAAAGGGCAGATACTTTTTCCTGATTATCAAATGCTTCCTCTTTTGCCCAAATCGTCCACCAGCAATCAAAACTCTTTTCGTTTATCAAATTGCTCATTTTTTCTTCAAACATAACTCTCGACTGTTGGGCAGAGGGAATAATAATTTGCAGATAATTAAAAGCCAGTAAGCCAGAGAAAAAAAACAGAACTGAATATGTCAGAATCCGGTTTGATTTAAATGATTTGATTAGCGGATAAACTAAACCTGCAAAAGCAATTACTCCAACAATTGTCACGACTGAAAACCATCGCCAAGCGAATTGAATTCTTTGTAAAACGGGGATCGCTTCCCAAATAAACAGACTCAATGGTGTTGACATAAAAAGAGCAAAAGCACCTGTGATCATTGCTCCGCGAAAATCTTTTATAGCTGTTGTTTGAGTTCGTTTAATTAGCGAGAAAATGGCTGGAAGCAGTAATGAAAGGCTTGCAAGAATAGTTACTACAAACAATAGCCACAAATAAGTTGCCCAAAAGTTTCCCGTAAAACTAATTGAGTAAGGGAAAAAATAATTTTTGTAGTCATATAATCCGGTAGAAAATGTTGGTGTAGTATGGTTCAGCCAATTCATTTCTGTAACCACCTTGATCCAGTGAAATGATGAGGCTGCAGCTCCAATCAAAAAGGCTGTCCCTAATCCGGATATAGACTTGACCCATTGTTTCCAATCTAAAATCATTGCTGAATAAATTGCCAATGTAATCGAAACGATCAGCGCTGACGGAATATGCGAAAGAATTAAAAGTGCATAAGAACACGACAAAAGTAGTAGGTCTGCAAGTTTTTTTTGCCGACAAAAACGAGTGGCAAATAGAAAGCTAAACGGAATAATTGAGGAGGCTACAAATTCTCCGTAGGTGAAAAATTGATAAATCTGCGCCAGATGAAAGGGCGATAAGGCATAAAAAATTCCGGCTAAACTTGATTCGGCTTTGGAGAAAAACTCTCTCGACCAAAAATAAACTCCCAAACAGCCAACAATCATCCAAAATGAAAATGTTACCCCGGTCGCATCAAACCAATTACCCGTAATTATTCTGGCAATAGCTAGGGTGTAGTAGC
>DAORIL010000116.1:0-12931 GCA_035438525.1 Pyrinomonadaceae bacterium | reverse complement strand
GATTGTTAAATTTAAGCACTCGGCAACTCGAACGACGCTTCAAAGCGAGTTCAGGATTATCGCCTAAACAATTTGCACGAACCCGGCGGATTCGGGCAACAGCAGTTGATCTGGTCGAAAATAATAAGCAAAATTGGGCAAATCGCGCCGCCGAAATTGGTTTTGCCGACCAAGCACATCTGACCCGCGAATTCGTTTCTGTCACTAAACGCTCACCAAATTCTTTCGCTGAAAAAGTTAAACAAATCAAACACGGCAATCTGGTCAAATAATTTTTCAAATGTCGCAAATATTCAAGACGCAATGAATCTCGCCTGCCATAATTGTCTAAGTTTTTTGGAGAAATTATGATCAAAACATTTTTATTAACAGCAATCCTTTTATTAATAACAGTTTGCGCTATTTTCGGACAGGAAAATAGCGCCGAACCACAACGTGCCGAAGTTAAAAAATTAGAAAGTATGGTCGGACAGTGGAAAGGTTCAGGCTGGATTCAGCAAGGCGCAAACCGTGAAACTTTTACCGGAACGGAAAATGTCCAAAGGAAATTAGACGGATTAGCCTTGCTCGTCGAAGGCAAATTTGCTAATCCCGCAGGCAAAGTAATCCACGAAACATTGGCAGTTCTATCATTTAGCCAAAAAGAATCGAAATATCGTTTTCGCACCTATTTAGCTACCGGAATGAGTGGAGAGTATGATTTTCGGCTGGTTGAAGGCGGTTACGAATGGGGTTTTCAAACTCAAGGGGGAACGATTCGCTACACTATCAAAACCGATAATGACGTTTGGTTTGAAATCGGGGAATTTTCCAAAGATGGACAAAATTGGATGAAATTTTTTGAAATGAAGCTCAACAAAGTGAAATAAGGAAAGACTTCTCGAAATTGAGAAGCTCACCTTTTTACAATTTTTTTATTCTGACTAACAAGTCATAAAATTAATTTGCACATCCGCAGCACATTTTTAAATTTTCCGTTTCTTCGCAAACTAATTTATTGCAACCATCTGAATTGCAGTGATTTATAGTCATTGATGAACTGCATTTCGGACAAGTAAATCCTGCCCATTTTGAGCAAACGGCTTTGGCTTCCATCGGATAATCAACCGAAATATTCCAGCCTTTTTGAAATTTAGCGATGCGGCTTTCGAGATATTCTTTGATAGCTAATTCAATATCGGACGCCGACAGTTTTATTTCTTCCTGGACGTAGTATTTTTCGTTTATTATCCTCAGTGTTTTCATTTTTCCCTCAAAATAGTTTTTTTTCTAAAAGCAAAAAAGCCGTCTTCCTTTGCTGGATGACGACTTTGGAATCTTGACTTATTTTTTACGCAAACATCATCCAAATCGTCCATTTTGATAAATGGCGATAATAAAGCTAATAATGTTAAAGTTTGACGTTTGCATTTGTTTCGTTAGAACTTTTCTATCATAAATAAAATTGAGGTGATTTGCCAAGTTAATTTTTGCAGTTTTACAGATGAATTGTTAAAGGCTTTCAATATATTCCGCATATAAGATCGGTAAGAATTTTAACGCTTCTTCATCCAAGAAATATAATTTTTGAAATTCCTTTAAGTTTATTGCAATCTTATAATTATTCTTTTCTACTAACCATTTTAAAAACGGCGTAAACACAGAGTGATAGTAAAACTCCCCATCAATAGCATCTTTTCCTTCTTTTTCCAAAAAACTTGCAACTTCACTAAATATGCCATTAACTGTATATTTCTTAGGATTACTACAAACTTCTTCTATTATTTTCAGTAACCTAATGTCATTTAACATATTTATCGAACATTTCCTTACAATCGGCTAATCGTTTCAAAATCAATCAGCTCAATCATCTATTGTTACTTGATTTTTATTGAGCGAAATATCGTTTCGGCAATTTTCTGCTCTTTAGTTGTTTTACAAAAAGCACTTATTTTTAATTTAGCATCTACATTTATAGGCGTTGTAAAATAAATCTCGGAAATGTTGGAGAGTGTTTTGAACCTTGATTTGGTCGTCTTAAAAGAAATCATTACTGCTCTTCTACCATCTATTTTCAAAACTCTTTCTTTGTAATTTACTTCATCTTTATCTATATCTGATTTCGATGAATAAATTCCAAAATCAATAATAAAAATCAAATTTTCGTTTCCATAAACCCAGATTGCAGAATCTTCATTTATGGAAGGTTTCTGCTCAAGATTTACCGGTATTAAAAGAGAAAAATATTCGGATGGTTGAATCTTCTTCCATTTATTCTTAGATTTTGTTACTTGAGCATTTAATACATTTGCTGAAAAAATTAATGTAATGCAAATTACAACAAGTCTTGCTAAATAAGTAGAGTTTGGATCCATACTTTTTACAAATCCGTCTTTTATTTACTTTTTCCCTTTGATATAAACTAATACTATAATCTGCTAATCGTTTCAAAATCAATCAGTTCAACGTCGGGTGAAAGATAATCTTCTTTAATCGGCTCATCTTTGACCAAATCAGTTGAGAGATATTTTTTATTGCTGTCACAAAAAACTGTCGCCACAACTGCCTCGCTGCCAAGTTTATTTTGTGCAATTAATGCACCTAAAAAATTTGCACCCGAAGAAATTCCGACTGCTAAACCAAGCGTTGAAGCTAATTTTTGCGCCATCAAAATCGAATCGCCATCTGAAACTGCGATAACTTCATCAAGTTTATCCAGCTCAACAATTGCCGGAATAAATTCGTCCGAAATGCCTTGAATCCGATGTTTGCCGACCTTGTGTCCGGTCGAAATGGTTGGCGATTCCAACGGCTCCAGCGGATGAATTTTGACCTTCGGATTTCTCTCTTTCAGAAAATTCCCAACGCCCATTACTGTTCCGCCTGTTCCGACTCCTGCCACAAACGCATCTGGAACAAGGATTAGTTTTTCCAGTTGATACCCAATTTCGCGCCCTGTGCCTTCGTAATGCGCTTTGGTGTTTGAAGCATTGGAAAATTGATGCGGCAGAAAAATGTTTTCATTTTCCTTAAAAGTTTTTTCGCAAAAGGAAATACTGCCTAAAAATCCGCCTTGCTCGTGCGAAACTAAGACCTCCTCTGCACCAAAACTTTTGATAATTGCCTTACGCTCAAAGCTCATCCAGTCAGGCATAAAAATTTTGACCGGATGCCCAAAAGCCTTGCCGATTGCCGCAAAAGCGATTCCCGTATTCCCGCTGGTCGCTTCGACAATCGTATCACCGCATTTTATATCTCCATTTTGATAGGCATCTTTCAAAATGTGCATCGCCATGCGATCTTTGATACTGCCCGTCAAATTTAAATGTTCCGCTTTGGCATAAATCGTCCGGTTTTCACCATGATATTTAAATTTGATAATATACATCGGAGTATTTCCGACTAGATTGGCGACTTTTTGAAATTTTTGTTCGATGTCAATTTTTAAGGCTTTTCCCGTCATAACATATTGAGTTTATGCCTCTTTTACCAACGATTCTGTGATACAAATCACCCGCAGAGAACCGCACCGCCATTGATATTGATGACCTCTCCCGTAATATGACGCGACCAGTCGGATGCGAGAAAAATTATCGAAAGTGCAACATCATCAGCCGTCGCAACTCGTTTCAGAGGAACAGCCTCGACAATTCTTTGAAAAAAAGTCGCATCGGCAAAAACTTCTCCGTTCAAACCTGTATCAACCCAACCCGGCGCGACGCAATTAACTCTAATGGTCGGCGCAAGCTCGTTAGAAAGTGCTTTGGTAAAACTGATTTGTCCGCCTTTTGACGCTGCATAGTTTGAATAACCTGCTTCGCCGCGTTGCCCCGCAGTTGAAGAAACTATGACGATGTTTCCTGAATTTTGCTTTTTGAAAACTTCGGTTGCAGTCCGGCAAACCGTCCACGTTCCTTTCAAATTCGCGTCTAAAACCTTATCCCAAATTTCTTCGGACATTTCGTTGATCGGTGCGCCTTCCCAAATTCCCGCATTGGCGACAAGAATATCAACTTTGCCGAATTTTTCGACTGCGGCATCCGTCAAATGCTTGGCATCAGCAAAATTCCCGACATCTGCCTGAACGGCAAATGCTTCTACACCAAAGGCTTGACACTCTCCGACGACTTCTTCGGCAGCATCTTCTGCCTGCAAATAATTAACAACAACATTCGCTCCGGCTTCGGCTAAACGCAATGCCGTAGCACGCCCGATTCCGCGTGACGCACCTGTCACAATCGCCGTTTTTCCTTTCAATAAATAGTTTGGTAATTTTTTATCTACAATTTTTTCGCTCATAATTTAATTTTTAGCCACAGAGTTCGTTCAGATTTTTTAAGCTGCAATGCAATTTCTAACTGATACCGCTTTCAAATTATTAATCTGAAAATGCTTTTTTTTCTCTGTGGTCTCTGTGTCTTCTGTGGCAAATATTTTCTTCAAAATATCACTCATTTTTGCCGTATCGCTCAAAAAAGCATCGTGTCCATCATCCGAAATTAATTCCGTAAAGGTTGTTTTGACACCATTTCGGCGAAAGCGACGACTTAAATTTTCAACATCATCGCAAGGGAAAAGCCAATCGCTCGAGATTCCGACCAGATGAGTTTCGGTAGTAATTTGTTGGATTTGTTCATCGGTTAAATCAAACAAATCCATTGCTTTGGTAATGATTTGATAGCTTTCAAGTTCAAACCGTTTTTGAAAAATTTCTCCTTGATAATCGAGATAACCCGCAATATCAAAACGATTTTCGTGTTTCTGATGCGGATTTTCGCCGTTTCGATTTTGTTTACGTCCAAAGCGATGATTGAATTGAGTCGGCGATTTATACGAAAGCATCTCAATTTTTCGCGCCATTTCAATATCATTATTTTTGACCGCCTGACGTTGCAAATGGTTCAAAGCTAACCCCATCGGTGACAACGGAGTTGCGCCAATTGCGACAACTTTTTCCGTCAGACCGGGAAAATCTGCGGCAAACTGCAACGCTAACATTCCGCCAACGCTTCCACCAACCACGGCTTTAAATCGTTTAATTCCAAGAAATTCAAGTAAATGAAAATTGGTTCGGACAATATCTCGCACGGTTACGAGCGGCAATTCTTTTTTGCAACTCTTGCCCAGTTTTTTTAAGGAACTGCCACTCGTCGAACCGTAACAAGAACCGAGATAATTAACACAAATAAACGCATTTTCGCTGGTATCCAAGCCTTTGCCGTTACCGATCACACCTTCCCACCAATCGCCGATCCGCGAACTTCCGGTTAAAGCGTGGAAAACCAAGACAGCATTCGACTTATCTTCATTTAATTTTCCGTAAATCGTGCATCGGAGCTGGAACGAATCTAAAATTTCACCGCTTTCAAGCGTAAATGGCTCATCAAATTTGAAATCAATCTCGAACATATTTTCTCTCTTAAAAAACCCAATTCAATGGTTAAAATTCCCTTTCTTCGATCTGCTTAGGAAAAACAGTTTAGGTGCGAATTATAAAAAAAACTTTTGCTTTCCACTGACCAGACGATGCAAAACTAAAGCAAGCGTTTCAACATCTTCGCGGGTATTGTAAAAAGCCAACGAAGGTCGCACTGTGCTATCCAACCCGAATCTTCGCAAAATTGGTTGGGCGCAATGGTGTCCGGTGCGAACGGAGATACCTTCTTTGTTAAGTTCCTGTCCAACCTCATTGGTCGAAAAACCATCAAGAACAAACGATAAAACACTCGCTTTATTGATTGCTGTTCCAATCAAACGCAAGCCCGAAACCTCGTTCAGCAATTTGGTCGCATACTGTAATAAATCGTTTTCATACTGATAAATTGCTTCTATTCCCAAGTTGTTGACATAATCAATCGCCGCGCCTAACCCGACAGCATCGGCGATATTTCCGGTTCCTGCTTCAAAACGCATCGAAGAATTATTGTATTTGGTTTCTTCAAACGTCACTTCACGGATCATATTGCCGCCACACTGCCACGGCTCCGTTTGATTCAGTAAATCTTCCTTTCCATAAACCACCCCAATTCCGGTCGGACCGAAAATTTTATGCCCTGAAAAGACGAACCAATCGGCATCCAAAAATTGAACATCCGTTTTGAGATGCGAAACCGATTGCGCTCCGTCAACTAAAACCTTTGCTCCTGCCTGATGAGCTAATTCAATGATCTTTTTGGCGGGTGTCACGGTTCCAAGCGCATTTGAAACTTGAGTAAAAGCCACGATTTTTGTCTTTGAATTCAATAATTTGGCGTATTCTTCCAAAATTATTTGCCCGTTATCATCAACCGGAATAACACGAATTTTCAAATTATTTTTTGCTGCCAACTGTTGCCACGGAACGATGTTGGCGTGATGTTCGAGATGACTGAGAATAATTTCGTCGCCTTCTTTCAGATTTTGCTCACCCCAACTTTTGGCGACTAAATTTATCCCTTCGGTTGTCCCGCGAACAAAAACAATTTCGTCTGCCGAATTAGCATTGATAAACTTTTGCACTTTTTGACGGGCCTCCTCATACGCATCCGTTGAACGGGCTGCCAGTTCGTGCGCGGCGCGATGGACATTTGAATTTTCGTGGGCGTAAAAATAACTGATGCGATCAATTACCGATTGCGGTTTTTGCGTCGTCGCCGCATTATCAAGCCAAATCAGCGGTCGTCCATTGACCTTTTCCTGCAATATCGGAAAGTCTTTTTTGATTTGGTTAGCATCAAAAGTCAGTTTTAACTCTTTGGGTCTATTGTTTGCTTTTAATTTCAGCAAACTTAAGTTACTAATTTCAGCTAAATTCGCTTGTTTCTCCTTTTGTATAAATGGAGTTTGATATTCGGTCAGCACCGGCGAAATACCATTAAAATAGGTGTTTAAGCTCATGATAAATTTCCTGATCCGACCTTTTCCAAAGCCGTTAAAGATATTGAAGACAGTAATTTCGTCTCAAATGTTTACTATCTTCAATCAATGCAGATTCAACTGTCTGCATTTTTAGCGTTAAGCTTTGGCAGCAGTGACAGTTTCCGTTTGGCTCAAAGCTAAAGCCTGTTCAATATCCGCCAAAATATCCCGAATATCTTCGATTCCGACACTTAAACGAATCAAATCCGGGGTAACTCCGGTTGATTCCTGTTCCTCTGCCGTCAGCTGTGAATGAGTAGTTGAAGCAGGATGAATGACAAGCGATTTGGCATCACCGATATTTGCAAGGAGCGAAAAGAGTTTGACCGAATTAATAAACTTTTTGCCTGCCTCATAACCGCCTTTGATTCCGAAAGTGACGATAGCACTACCGCCATTTGGCAAATATTTTTCAGCCAGTTCGTAATATTTTGAAGATTCAAGTTTTGGATAATTTACCCAATCAACGTCCGAATGATTTTGCAAAAATTTTGCTACTGCCAAAGCATTTTCGCTATGTCTTTCGACTCTTAAATGCAAAGTTTCTGTGCCTTGTAAAAGCTGCCACGATGAAAAAGGCGAAAGTGCAGCGCCTGTATCACGCAAACCTTGGACGCGAGCTTTTAGAATAAATGCCAGATTTCCAAAGGCTTCCGCGTAAGAAATCCCGTGGTAGCTCGGATCAGGCTCGACAAAATCAGGAAATCTTCCGCTTGCCGCCCAATCGAAATTTCCACCATCAACGATCACTCCGCCAATCGTTGTGCCGTGTCCGCCGATAAATTTTGTCGCTGAATGAACCACAATATCCGCGCCGAATTTGATTGGATTAGTTAAAGCAGGGCTCGGAACTGTATTATCAATTATTAACGGCAAACCGTTGCGATGAGCGATTTCCGCTAATTTTTCAATATCAACGACATCAAGTTTCGGATTGCCGACAGTTTCCGTATAAATCGCTTTCGTTTTATCGTTAATTGCCGCTTCGATTCCATCAAAATCTTCGGCATCAACAAAATGAAATTTGATTCCGAGTTTTGGTAAAGTGTAATGGAAAAGATTGTAAGTCCCACCATATAAAGAAGTTGTGGAGATAATTTCGTCGCCTGCACTTGCCAGAGTTAAAATTGCCAAAGTTTCGGCAGCCTGACCGGAAGCAGTTGCCAGCGCAGCAACTCCGCCTTCCAGGGCAGCAATTCTTTTTTCAAAAACATCGGTGGTCGGATTCATCAAACGAGTGTAGATATTGCCGAATTCCTGCAAAGCAAAAAGCCGCGCCGCGTGATCGGCATCGTTAAAGGCGTAACTGGTCGTTTGATAGATCGGAACTGCCCGCGAATTAGTTGTCGGGTCAATTTCTTGTCCGCCGTGTAGCGCCAAAGTATTGAAATGAAATGTATTATCGCTCATATTTCTCCATTAAAGTCTCAAGTCTTTGAGTTTCAAGTCTCAAGTCAAATAGCTCTAATGCCCCGACTTGAGACCTGAGACTTTGAGACTTGAGACTAATTTAAAACCAAAAAAGCCTCCGTGCTAAAGTGATTTGCACGAAGACTTTTTGTTAAATCTTTCGGTTGTGACGATTTCTCGCCGACCTTTAGCAGTTTTTATCGTGGAGCAAGTTGCCTTAAATCGCCACGTTTGTAAAATTTTCAATTTTTATCAGTTATGAAAGGATTCAAACGTAGCTGTTAGCAAATACAACAACAAATGTTTGAACAAATTATCGAAATAATATTTTTCATAACTAAAACCTATAAAACCTCTGTTTTTATAAGCTGTGTTTTTAAGCTAACAAATATTTTTGAGACTTGTCAACACAAAATTTTAGTTTTCGTCTAATTTTCTCTTCACAAAATGTGCTAAGGTAATCGGCAAAGCAAGCGAAAGAACTCGCAATAATTCAGGTATTTCAACTCTCGAACCTATTGTAAAAAAAGCCTCAACAACCACTAACAAAGCCGAAAAAGCAAAGATTGTTGCAGGAACTTTCAAATACTTTAAATCAGTCAATTTGCTGATTCCTGCCATCGTCAAAAATATCCCGATTACCGCAACTTCTGACAAGGCAAGCCATGAAATTTGCAATCTTTCAGAGAAAAAAATAGCCGATTTCAGATAATGCACGACTAATTGAATTGCAATCGCACCGGGAACATATAAAAATAAAAATTTTATTCCCGATAATAATTTGTCCAAAAACTCTTCGTTCGCAGAATTATTTTCGAGCGGAAATACATCCGACTTTTTCAGGTGAACTAAACTGTTTTCAGTTTTTACCTGCGTCGTAAAAATATCATCAATTTTTTCGTTTATTTTTTCTTTGAACATAAAAATATCCTTTCAAATGAAATTCTATTCCTGTTTATCTAAAAGTTTTTTGACAATATAGCCACCAATAATTGTGATCGGAAAAGAACTAAGAAAAAAGATTCCGGTCATTTGAACCCCTGTAAAAACGGTAATCAAAGCAAAAATTATTGAAATCAAAACAGAGCCGGTGAGAACCGCAGCCGGGACTTTTAAGTAATTCAAATCCGTCAGTTTACCGATTCCGAACATAGTTAAAAAAGTTCCCACAATTGCTCCGACAATCAGCCCGGAGACTAATTCCGTCATACCGGGATTAAATAAAATTGAAAAGTAGATAACCATCCCGACAAAATGAATTACCATTGCGCCGGGAACGTATAAAAAAATAAGTTTTATCGCGGATAAAAAATTGTCGAGGAATGCTTCGTTTCGATAATTTGAAGTTTTTTCGAGTGCAGATTCGTTTTGAAAAACAGAGATTGGCTCATTTCTAAAATCATTTTCATCAAAAAATGAGTCAAAATTCTGTTCAAAACTTTCTTCAAGTTTAGTTTTTTTCATAATTATTCTTTTTTGCTGAGGTTATCAATCCATGATTTAGCCAAAAAGGAATGATTAAAGCAAAAGGAAAGAAAAATAGTTGAGATTTAAAGTCTTATTCAAACTTTATTTTACACAATAAGGTTCATTCATTGGTTTTATCAACCCATCCTTTAACCAAAACAGGAGCGATAAAAGCAAACGGGATAAAATAAGGAACGTAAGTTCTGAGGAAATAGCCAAAACCAAAGTCTCCAAAGAGAATACTTCCAATTATTCCTAAAACTACGCCGATTGAAATTATTGAAAGCGGAATGAAATAATGCTTTGGATTGCGCCAATCACCTAAACCAAAAACAGTCATCAGCGCAGTAGCGAGAAAGATAAGCAACGCCGGAAAAAGTCCTCTTCGACCGGTAAACGGGCGGAGAATAATAAATCCTGTAAGAACAATACTCAAAAAATACAAAATTAAGGTTCCGGGTAAAAAAAGAAAAAGTTGTCTGAAAACATTGAAAACAGTTTTGGTGGATTCTGAAAATAACGGTCGCTTTTCGGTAGGTAAAATTGTTTCGTAATTGGTCAGACCTGAGGAATCATTATCAAATCTTTCATCATCAAAAAATGCTTCAACTGCTTTTTCTATTCGGTCTTTGAGTCTTACTTCTTTCATTTTGGTTAGCTGAGAAAATAAAATACTATCCAAGATAATTTTACATTTTTCAGCGATAGCAAAGCAAACTTTTTTTACCCGCAAAGAACTGCGCCGCCATTGATATTCAAAATCTCACCTGTAATATGACGCGACCAGTCGGAAAGCAGAAAACAAATCGAAAGCGCAATGTCATCAGTCGTCGCAATTCGCTGCAAAGGGATTGAATTTATCACGCTTTTTTTATAACTTTCGTCATTAAAAACGGGGCGCACCATGGCGGTTTCAATCCAGCCTGGAGCGACGCAATTGACCCGAATTTTTGGCGCGAGCTCAGTCGCAAGCGCTTTGGTAAAAGAGATTTGTCCACCTTTGGAAGCGGCGTAATTAGTGTAATTTGCCTCGCCGCGTTGCCCTGCCGTCGAAGAAACTAAAACGATTGCGCCGTTTGCCTGTTTTTTTATTGCGGGAACGCACGCTTTGGTCATTGCCCACGCCGCTTTAAGATTTGTATTCAGCACTCGATTCCAGACTTCTTCGGACATTTCCTCAATCGGAGCACCTTCCCAAATTCCTGCATTTAGAACAAGCAAATCAATTCGTCCGAATTTTTCCAGAGCCGCTTTTGCTAAATTATGTGCATCATTCCAATCAGAAGTATCGCCTTGCACCGCAATAGCATCAACGCCGCGAAATTTACATTCTTTAACTACTTCTTCGGCTTCTTCGCCACGCGATAGATAATTGACCACAACATTCGCGCCGGATTCAGCTAAACGCAAAGCGGTTGCCCGACCGACTCCGCGTGATGCGCCTGTCACAATGGCAGTTTTGCCCTGAAAAAGATTGCTTGGAAGTTTAGTTTCGACAGGTTTTTCGCTCATAAATTTCCCCTTGCAAATTCAAGATTTATTACTTGAATTTCGGCAAAGATTCAGATGAATTTTTCTAGAAAAAGTTTGTGTTATAAAATAAATATGCCTTATTTCTCTAGAATTGCAAAATTATGAACGATCATTTTGATCCTCAGCTAATTGGAAACCTGATTTTTTACTTCACTTGTTTTGTCAACCAAACTCTTTGCCAATAAAGGAATCATTAAAGCGAGCGGAAAAAAGTATATTCCATATTGGAAAACAAATTTTAATCCGCCAATCGTCGAGAAAATGGCGAAAGTCATTATTGCAACTGCAACGATTGAAACGGGAATTAGCAGATGTTTCGGATTTTTCAGATTACCGAGACCGAAAATGGTCAGAAGACTACCGATGAGAAAAATGGCTAAAATCGAAAAAGGATTCCAGAAGAAATCAAAGGTAAGAATTGAAAAGGTGCCGAAAAATAGATAAAGAACCCCGGGAAAAAATAAAAAACTTCGTTTGAGAATTTTTACTAAAAGATCTCCTTTTTTGTTGAATTGCTCAGCGGTTTCTTGTTTGAGAAGTGCGGAATCATTCGCAAAACTTAAACTGTTTTCAACAATACTTTCCGGTTCGTTAGTAAAAAAGGCATTGATGGCATTGTTTATTCGTTGTTCGATTTTTGTTTTCTTCATGTCAGTTATAGTGAGTGTAAATAAATCCAACAGGACAAACTTATTTTACTTTGTTTATCCGGCACAATACAACAAGTTTCTTGACCTGCATTTTTATCGTTTTTCGTGATATTTTGATAAGTAAAGATTATGAAAGACAATCTCGACCATCAACCAATTGCCTGGACACCAACTCCCGAAGTTATTGAACGCACCCAACTAACCAAATTTATGCACCAGGTCGGTGCAAAAACCTGGGACGAGCTTTATCAATTTTCGATAAACGACGTAGAAAAATACACCGCAGAAGTTCTGAAATTTCTCAACATCAAATTTGATCCTCCATATGAAAGATTGCTCGATAGTTCCAAAGGAATTGAATGGTCAAAATGGTGCGTTGGCGGTGGTTTGAACATTTCGGAAATGTGCCTCGACCGTTGGATTGGAACGGAAATCGAAAACAATAAAGCGATAATCTGGGAAGGCGAAGAAGGTGAAGTTCGCGAAATTTCTTACAAAGTTTTACTTGAACAAGTTCAGTTTTGTGCGGCGGGTTTGCGTGCCAATGGGCTAAATAAAGGAGATGCAGTCGGAATTCATTTACCGATGATGATCGAAACTGTGATCGTCCTTTTGGCAATTGCCAAAATAGGTGCGATTGCAGTTCCTGTCTTTAGCGGTTACGGCGTTGAGGCAATTTCATCTCGGATGAACGCCGTTAAAGCCAAAGCGTTTTTCACCTGTGATGAATTTCCGAGACGCGGAAAGTCTTTTAATGCCTTTGAAGTAGCTAAAGAAGTTTGGAAAGATTGTTTAACTATCAAGAAAAAATTTGTTGTCAGCCGAAATAAATGGGGTTCGTATCAGGAGCTTCTTAAACTTGGACAACGACGAATAAAAGGTTCAAAACCTAAAAAGACATACGCCAACGATCCTCTAATCATTCTTTACACCTCCGGCACAACCGGCAAACCGAAAGGAATTGCCCACGTTCATTGCGGATTTCCGATCAAAGC
>DAORIL010000115.1:0-12931 GCA_035438525.1 Pyrinomonadaceae bacterium | reverse complement strand
GATGTAATTTTGCCCCAAATAATTACTGCCGAAATTCGGATAATCAAAACGGATGAACAATGGCTCAGTCCGTTTTATCGTGGCGATTCGGTCGGGATTCATTTTTCATGGAAAATAAATGAGAAAGCGGTAATGAAGATTTTGCCCGAAATCGAAAAGGCTTTAGCTCCATACAAACCAATTCCGCATTGGGGAAAATTGTTTGTCACTTCGCCGGAAAAATTGCAATCTTATTACCCTAAATTGCCGGAATTTATTGAACTTGTTAATAAATTTGATCCTGACGGAAAGTTTCGCAATGATTTTTTGAATCGATATATTTTTAATGCTTAACCAATTCTGCTTTTGCGCCCGTATCCAAGTTCTGCTCCCCCTGAAATTATGTGGTCAACTCCGGTAGTAAAAGTCGCTTCTGAGGCAATAAACAGGCAAAGTTTGCCAGCCTCCTCAATTGTTCCCATCCTTCCCAAAAGCTGTGCTGCGTCTCCATCCGCACGGGTTTGGGCAGGATTTTCTGAAGTATCAATTGCCTCTTGCCAAAGTGGTGTGTAAATATTTCCCGGTGAAACCGAATTAACCCGCACTCCAAATTCTGCTTCATCAATAGCCAAAGACTTGGTAAAGGCCGTAATCGCTCCTTTGGTTGCAACATATGTAACTGCATGAATTTGTCCCATTGCACCAACTAAACTCGACATATTGATAATATTTCCTTTGGTTTGGCGAAGATAGGGTAAGGCGTATTTACAGGCTGAAAAGATGCTGACCAAGTTCAAATCCAATAATTCACGAAAATCCGTTTCGGTAAAATTGTCAATCGGTTTATGCGGCGGATGCCAACCAGCATTATTGATTAGACAATCAATTTGCCCATATTTTTCAATGGTTTGTGCAATCAGATTTTCGATTTCAATGGTTTTGGAAACGTCACATTTTACAAAAAAAGCCTCGCGGTTATTTTTAGAATTCAATTCATCAGCAAGTGTTTTTCCCTCATTTTCGTTGCGGGCGCAAAAAACAACTTTCGCACCCGCTTCAGAAAAAACACGGACACAGCCTTCCCCAATTCCTTTGGTTCCGCCAGTGACGATTACAACTTTATCTTGGTAATTCATGCAATTTAGACAGGTGGATTTAGTAATTTTTGAGCCTCAGCCGAATTCATATTTTCGGGCGTGACCATCATTGCACCTGTGTCGATCCTTTTTTCAACTGCTTTACCTAACAAACTGTCAACCATGGTTTTGACCCCGAGTTCACCGATGGCAAAAGGATTTTGCAGGACTATTCCTTGCATTTGATTATTTTTTAATGCTTCAACAAATTGAGGTGTTGCATCAAAACCGACAAACGTAACTTTTCCGGCTTTTCCCATATCCTGCAATGCCAAAAGCATTCCAGTTGAAGCGGATTCGTTAGGAGTAAAAACTCCATTGACATCATTTCCGAATCTTTGCAGAAGATTTTCCGAAGCTCGTTTGGCAGTATCGCGGGTTGCTCCGGCGTATTGGTCGGTTGAAATCAATTCAATGTTGGGAAATTTAGATTTCATTTGCTGCAAAAATCCCTCTTCGCGGTCGGTCGTGCTGGCGGAACCTTCGGCGTAGCGGAGCATAATCACTTTGCCTTTGCCGCCCAAAACCTCGCCTAATCGGTCTGCTGCCATTGCTCCGCCTTTTTTGTTATCAGTAGCTACAAAACTGGTAATTTGGTCAGATTGAAGCCCGGAATCCATAATAACTGTTGGAACTCCAGCTTTTTTGGCTTCTTCAACCGGACGAACCAGAGCTTTATCATCAAGTGGTGCCAACACGATTCCGTTCACACCTTGGCTAATAAAACCTTCAACCGTCTGGACTTGCTGTTCACGGTCATCTTCTTTCAGCGGACCTTTCCAAATGATTTCAACATCAATCCCCTGGGTTTTATAATCAGCCGCCGCTTTATTTGCGCCCGCATTGATACTTTTCCAAAAAGAATGGGTTGTTCCTTTGGGAATTACAGCAATTTTAAATTTGTTGGATTTAGTTTGATTTGAACTGCAACCTATCAAACCAATCAAAAGTGCGATTAGTAGGAAATTAAATTTTTTCATTTGACTCCTTTTTGTTTCTTTTTCATGGCTTTAGCGATTGCTTCAACAGCCAATTTTTGCATGATTTTGTAGCCTTCTGCGTTTGGATGTAAACCGTCATTAGCTAATTCTGCTTTCAAAAATCCTTTGTCATCAACCATTGCCGTAAAATAATCGAGATAAACTAAACCCTGTTCATCGCAATAACTTTTGATCCATTTGTTAATCGCTAAAATTCTATCAGGCGGACGTTGGATACTTCGAACGATCGGCTCACCTTTGGCATTTTTGTTGTAATCAGAAATCGGCATAATAGATGACAAAACGACATTGATTCCGTTGGCGTGGGCTATTTCAGTGATTGAACGAATATTGCCTTCAATAAATTCATTTGTTACCAGACCTGTGTTTGCAGAAATATCATTAGTTCCAGCTAATAAAACCATTACTTTCGGTTTGTGAGCTATTACATCAGGCTGCATCCGAATTAACATTTGCGGAGTGGTCTGACCGCTAATGCCGCGATTTATGTAAGGCTGATTTGGGAAATATTCAGCCAATTTCCAGCCATCCGTAATCGAATCACCCAGAAAAACCACCCGATTTTCACCATTGGCAGGTGGTTGAGCTTCCGCGTTAGCCTTTGCATAACGGGCTAATTGAGCAAAATCATTTAAACGCGATTGCAAACGATCCGCACGTTGTTTTTCTGCCGTCAATGGATCGGGCGTTGGAGTTGGAGAAACTGTTTGTCCAATTGCTGATACTGCACAAGTTAAAGCTAACAAAAGTAATAGTTTTTTCATTATTTTTTCATCCCTATCGAATAATTTATGGTTTCTTTTGGGTTTAAATTTATGCTGGTTAGAATAATTCTTTTGATTTCCCGACCATCCCATTTTGTCTTAAAACTCGAATATTCCGCCCCTTCCGTCGAAGGTTTATCAATCGAAACTGTCCAATTTTTCGCATCATAATTCATTACTGCAACCTTACCCGAAGAGGTTTTAAGTTTGACCTTACCTGTTTCGGTTAAATCAACATCGCAAACGGTCATAAAAATTTGTTGAAGTGATTTTAAATTATTCAATGAAAAATCGTCATTAATTTCGACCGATTCAGTTGAACGATTTAATTTGACAGTTCGATTCCAAAAATTTATCCCGGCTTCTTTTGGATAAGCTTGGGCAATATTCATTTTCAAAGTCGATTCTTTTTCATTGTAAACAACATCTTTTGCGGCAAAATTTCTTCCGTCTTTTTGTCCGAAACCGTTGATAATTGGCAAATTATGATATTCCGACTCGGTAAACCAAAGCTCGTAGCGTTTGCTGGAAAAAGTTTTTGCCGTATAATTTCCGCGTCCTGAGTCAATAATAACGGGTTCATTATTCAAATAGACGATGAAATCTCCAACGTCATTGTGATTGTGGCTTTCGGCATTGTGTCCGGCGTGCGTGCCGAGAAAAAGCCCGGATTTTGTGCGAGCTGTCATCACCTGAATGTCATTAAACCAAGCGTTTTGAATGGGTTGATAATCATTTTTCTGTTCCGAAATTTCGCTTACCGTCAATAAATCGAAAATTTGTCTGGTGCGGAAAAAACCAAGCTCGTGAAAAGTTTCCCCTTGAAATTTATTTCGGTTAACAAAATAACTGCCAAAACTCTGTAAAGTTTTATCATTGAGAGCTTTGCCGAAACGATAAAGCACAAAGCCATCGACCGAAAATTTCGGATCGGCATCAGCAAAATTAACAAAATAATCGTCAGCAATATGGACTTTGTAAAGGTAAGAAGCCATTTTACCAATCAATGGTTCATCATAAATTTTGATTTTTCCGTTTGAAACGTTATCCAAAATTTCTAAAGCATCAAAAACACTTGCTCCTGCGGCAAACCAATAACTCGGACCTTCGTCACAGCCCCCGTCCTCGCCCAAACCGTTGAGATAAATATCTAAATACTGCAAATATTGTGATAGGTTCACAACACGTTTTGTTTCGTCTTTTTCGAGCAAAAGATTTGCCACCATCGTGTTTGAAATAATCCACGGGTTCCAGTTATTTACCTGGGCTTTTGGGTTTAGCCAGTTGTAGCGTTTTAAGTCTTTTATTGGCTCAAAAAGTTTTAAATTTGCCTCGGAATAAATTCTTTTGCGTAAAAGTGGAGAAACTTTGTCAAGCTTTTCGCCTACAAAATAATCAGTTAAAGCAAGTGTTGCCGCAGTTTCAGCCGTGAAAAGATCAACCGTGTGATCTTCGGCATCGGGCAACCCGCTTTTTGCCTTTTGCACCGCTAAATGGGCAGGAACTCCCCAATAAGTTTCCTCGCAAATTGTCCACACATAATTAGCAATTTGGTCGGTGAAACGCCCTTTGTTTTCAATACTTTCTGCCAAAACTAATTCCATCAAATTTTTACGGCGGGCGAACGATTTTGCCTCATAATTTGAACGATTTCCGTTGCGAACATATTCTAAAATCAGTGTAGCCGTATATTGCGGAATTTCTTTTTTGGAAGTTTCTTCAGCTTTTTTGATTATAAAATTTCGGATATTTTCAGGCAACGCCTTTTGCCAATCTTCAGAAGTTTTTGGATAAGGTTTCCAATCGTTCTGCCGGATCAAATTAGTTTTGACAATCTCGATCGGAAATTTTGACGAAAGCAGATTTCGTTGCGTAATTTGGGCAAAAGAATTTACGCAAAACAGCAAAATGATTAGAACTAACCGTAATTTTTTCATTTAATGTCCTCGATTTTTCTTTAGCTCAAACCAGAATTTTTCGACGTTTTCCTGATTCACAATTTGAGTCGGGAAAATAGCCTTTTTATCGGCGGGAATTTTCGATTTATCGCCCCTGAGTGCCAGAACCATTCGCGTGACGGCATCTTTTGTAAAACCGTATGGCTGCTGGACAACTGTTGCGAAAACGTGACCGTCTTTTACTGCTCGGAGAGTCTGCTCATCTTCGTCGAATCCAACAATTTTCACTTTGCCAAGCTTTCCGGCATCTTTGGCGGCATTAACGATGGCGGGGGTGTTATAGCTCCAGAGTCCGACCATGCCATCTATTTCGGGAAATTTTGTAAAAGTATCAGCGGCGTTTGTTTTGGCTTTGGCAGAATCCGCATCATCGGTTCTAACATCAATGATTTCAATATTTCCGCCCTGTATGCCTTGTTTCAAACCGTTCAAACGTTCGATGGCGTTTTGGGCATCGCTGCGACCAACGAAGACCATGATCTTTCCACCTTTCGGTAATGCTTTTTTAACCATTTCACCTGCCATTTTTCCGGCTTCGGTATCGTCAGAGCCGACGTAAACCGTCCGATTTGATTTGGGGGCATCAGCACCAAGAGTGAAAAGCAAAGTTTTGGAGGCGGTATTATTCAGCATTTCCTGTTGATTTTCGACATCTAACGGCGAAACCATAATGCCATCTACTCCGCGAGCCAGCAAATCGTCAACCAAAGCTTTTTGGGCGGCGGCAGTTCCTTCGGGAAGCATCCGGAAGTCAAAATCTACGTCCCCAAGTTCTTTTGCCGCGTCATCGCCGCCTTTTTTGGCAATTGCCCACCAGTCGGAACTGTTATTTGTGACCACGGCAATTCGCAGTTTTTTTGCTGTCGAATTTTCTGTTGTTGACGGTTTTCCGCAACTTAGAGCGAAAAAAATAAATGCGGTTAAAGTAAAGAAAATAAATACTTTTTTGTTCATAATTCTATATCTGAAAGTGTCAATGCTAATTGATGATTCGGATCATTTACCAAAACTTTAGCGATTAATTCTGAGGCTTTTTCAAATTCCCCGAGCCCGTAAAATGCCTGTGCTTGTAAAAAAATTGCTTTGGTATGCTGGCGTTTCTGAATGTCGTCGTCAAACAACAGCATTGTCGGCAGAGAAGTTGCAAAATAATCAATTTTTGCTTCCGTTTGCTCCAAGTTTTTGGCGTAAACCAATAATTCATTTAAAAGATTTTCTGCTAATTCGTTTTGCCCAAGTTTTTTCATTGAAAGTGCAGAAAAGAAAGTCATTTCCGAAAAAGCCGTCACACTCATTTCCTGAAAATCTCCTTTCATATTAGCCGAAAGATTCCAATATTTCTTAGAAAGTTCAGAATTTCCAAGGTTTTCTTCTGCCACACCGAGCCAATAATAAATGTCCGCCTTGTTGGCCAAAAGGTGATGTGTTTCGGACAAATTTTGCGGTGGAGCAAGACAATTTAGGAAATGATTTCGGGCATTTTCAAAATCGTGTTTCATCAATTTTTGTCTGCCCAAAAGCAAATTTGCGGTAACAAATTGCTGTAAAACTTGCCCTTCACCGCCTTCCCACGGCTGAAATTTTCTATTTTCTAACAACATCAAAGCCTTTTGAGGTTGATTTAATTGGTTATAAACCGCACAAATTTCGACGGTCAGGTCGTCTCGTTTCTCAACCAATTCCGGATATTTTTCAAGTTCAGAAAGGCGAAGAGTTGTTGCCATTCCGATTCGTTTCCAAAGCTGGTCACGTTCAAATAAAAGTCGGGCGTTTTTATCTGCTGAAAAGGCGTTTTCATACACCTCCAAAGCTTTTTCTGAATTTTGTTCAATGTTAAAGTAGGCAATTCCGAGATTTCGCCAAACCATTGAAAATTCTTTATTTATTGTCGCACTTCGCTCCCATAATTTAATGGCTTCGGCGTATCTTTTTCGGTGGTAAAACAAATTTCCGAGATAATAAGGAGCAAATGCGTCCGATGGGTTTTCACGCATCGCGGTTTCCAAAATTGTAATTTCTTCGAGTCGATTCGGGAAACAATAATCCGGTTTTTCGTTGGCGGCTTTTTGGAAAAATTCGGACGCTTTGGACTTTGCACCTATTTTCAAATAAATCCAACCGAGTGTGTAAAGAATTATTGGCAATGTTCCCAAATCTTGGGTTGCCAAATCGTGAGGTTGATATTCCAAATTCCCAGTTAAAAGTTCGATTGCTTCCGGATAAAATCCTGCTTTGGCAAAGCTGTGCGCTATATCTAAAATCGTCTGTTTATCGCAGTCGGTTTGACCGTTCAGCAGATATTTTGAAAACCAGTCTAACGCATCAACCTTTAGATTATTTTTCAGTATTAAATCAGCTTCGTCAATTCGATTTAATTTTTTAAAAATTAAAGATTTCAGGCATTTTGCGGATAGATTCAACCGATTAAAATCGAGTGATTTTTCAAGATGATAAAGTGCTTTCTGCCAATTTTGCTTTCGAGCATCCATTTCTGACAAAGCAAAATATCCAGCTCCCGAAGTTGCTTGGTTCCAAACAGATTTGTAAAAAGCGGAATACGATTTGGAAAAAAGTTCATCATCATATTCAATTTGCGAATCCATTTTGAATCGTAAAGCCAAGCCGAGATTGTAAAAAGGCTCACCGTTTGAAGGATTCGGATTGAGTTTTGTCTGCCGCTCAATCGCTTTCTCAAAATATTGGATGGCTTTTTCAAATTCGCCTTTTAGCAAATGCAGCAAACCAAGGGCGTTGTTACATCGGGAATCTAACGAATCACGTTTTAACCCTTCAAGCCAATAATTTTCAGGGCTTCGCGTCGCATGACGATATTGTTCAAGGTGCAACCCGGTTAAAAAAAGTTCTTCAATTGATTTAATTTCTTCGGGCGGAAGAGGTTCGCGGGCAGGTTGGGTAATTACATTTTCAGTTTTTTCTATTGCTTGATAAGTAATTAATTCCGTTCCGTTTTTATCGAAAACAGAAATGCAAAAATCTGTTTCATTAAGGTTAGGTTCGTTGGATATTTCAACCAAAAAAGGAGTATCCGGCGAAATATTGGTTATCCACTCTGTAAATCTATTTCCAGACTCAGCCAGAATTTTCGCGTTCTTAAATTCCCGGGTAACCGAAACACCAAGAAACACTGTCTCGCCGACTTTCAAGGAAATTGCTCCATTCAAATTCGCTTTTTTCGGCACACCAATTTTGGCAATTCCATACCAATATTGACTCCAGGATTTAGTTTCCCAAGGATTTAGAAAACTAAAATCGGGTTGATTATCTGTAAAAACGCCTGCCATCAGTTCAATATACGGAGCTTCGTCATCCGACAAATTTCTGTCCCAAGCGTAGCCAAAATCGTGATTTCCCCAAGTCCATTGTTTCTTTCCCGGCGAAATATGGTGGTCGGCAATGTGGACAATTCCCGCACCCGCAAGGTAGTCATATCCGCCGAAAAAATCTTCATGTGAACCCACGCACATATACGAAGTTGGCACAGGAATATTGGCATACCATGAAAGATCGTTTGGAGAATAATCGGGGATTTTGGGGTTAGGTTTTCCGCATTGTGGAGGAATAAATTTTTTGGGTATGTCTTCGCTTGGAACGCCGCTTTTTGCCCGTTCCCCGTAATTTACCCCGTAATATTTTTCATGGCAGAGCGGATATTTACTCATTGCACGCTTGGCATGATCGGCGATGGTATCCACGTCAGGGGGAAAAAATGACTGGTAACCTTCGTGGACTTTTGTTGCCACATTTGCCCACCAAAGAAAGGTTTGAGTGAACGGCGTTCGATTGGTGACTTTTACTTTTAGTTCGACATAAGCCGAATCTGGATGAAGACAAACGCCGTGCAATCCTTTCATCCGCGACATCGGTTCGTGGTCGCCGAGCCATACCGTTTTGGAACCGTCAGCGTGTTCTTCAAAATCAAAATTAACGGGTAAAAAAGTTGCGGGACGATGATGCTGAGCCCAATTAAATTCGATTCCTCCCGAGATCCAGCTTCCGGCTAAGCCAACTAAAGCAGGTTTGATGACTTCTTGTTTGTAGATCAAATCGTAATTATTCGATTTGTCGAAAATGGCGTGAATCCGTCCTCCGATCTCGGGCAATATCATTACTTTCAGATATTGATTTTCGATGAAAATTGCTGTCCAGTAGCGGTCAGTTTTGACTTCTGAAATACGGTCGGTAAAGGGCAGCGGATAAATTTTTCCGCTGCTGCCCTGATAAACACGTTTTTCCAAAAAAATCGGATGTTTGTCAGGAAATTCGGGCATATAGGTCGGAATAACGGCCTGTTCCTGCCAAAATTTCACTTCATTTTTCATCGTTTATTTAAATTCTACGGTTGAAATTTCAACCAGACTTACACTTTTAATTCCGCAAACGTAATTCTTTCCTTTAAAGTTGGGTTTTGCTTCGTCAGCCAGGTAAATAGGAGCATCTTTGAGAAGCGGTAAAATCATTAAAATCAGATCTTTCTCAAAAATTTCGGGGGCGAACCTTTTAATGCCGATTTCAAACGCCTTTCCGTTGTAAAAATTGTCGGTTAAAAGTTTATTGCCTGAAAAGAGTCTCGCTGCATCGCCTTCGTATTCAATTCGCAAAATTTGGTTTCGATCTTTGTATTCCTTTGGAATTCTGATTTGCCAAATGGCGGCTTTGTCAAAATCCGCATCTGACGGAGCTTCAGCAACACCTTTGCTTCCCATTTTGATTTTGCGAACCTTCAAATCTGATTCGATAGTGCTGATCTCAAGTTTTAATTTAGAATTATTAGGTTTTACATCAAAACTTTGAAAAATGCCTAGTTTTTTACTGCGAAGGTTTTTAAGTTTGATAGGAGGAAAAACAGAAAAGCTCAAATCGCCCGAATCTGTCGCGGTGCGCCGGATCTTTTCGCCATCAATAACCAAGCCACCATCAGCCCGAAAAACACGCTCACGACCTTGAAATTTTGTCTTCCAAACAGTCATTGATCCTTCTGGATTTACGGGCATAATATGAATGATTTTTCCAGAAAGAGTTTTGTAACGATTTACATCATCTTTTTTACCGATAAATTTCGTGTTTACATCAAACTGAAATTCAGGTGGGATGCCTGCAATTTCTTTGAAGAATAGATAAATTTCACCATTTTCTTCAACTTTACAAATTGGCTGAGCAGTTGCGTAAATCAACTTAGCATCAGCAAACCGCAAATTAAACGGCATAAAGAAAATCGCCTCTTCGGGAACTGTAAAAGTTGTATTTGGAACAGTTAGCGTTTTCTCTTTTAATTTAATTTGAAACTGCACATCCTTTTTGGCTGGCATTTTCTGTAAACGCTGATAGTTATTGACAAAAACGAAACCACTTTCACCATCTGTTCGCACCGACCAACGCAAGTTTTCAGTATCCTTTGAGTTTGTCGGCGATTTTTCGGGCAAATAGGTGGTCATATTCGCCAAATTTTCGCCAAAATCTTGGAAAAATAAATGTTGCAGTCGCAAACTGTGATAGTGCGGATTAATTTGACCGAATTCGCCAAGGGGGGCCTGGAATTCGTAAGATTTTACCGGCATATCATTCCAATAATTTGTGGCTTGCGATTCGTTTAAGGTCGTTAATTTTCCCTGCGGGTTGGTGCCGCCGTGATACATATAAAAACCTTGTAAATTGTTTCCGGAACCGATTTTAATCAATGCAGTAGATTCAATATCTTTCGGAAAACTCAAGATTCGGCGATGATAACTCGTAATCATTCCGCCACCGATTTCGCAGCAAAAATACGGATATTTGTTGACATCTTCCGTATCTTTTCGCGCTCCGGTTCCAAGTTGGTCAGTTGCAATCGAAGCGTCAATTCGGGCTGTTTTGAAAAGAAAACCATCGCCATATTTTCCCGGCATCGGAGTAATTTCTCGGTCCCAAAAACCTTCCGCATAAACTCCAAAAAGCGGCATAATTTCGCCCAAAGGAAGCGGCGAAGCCATTGTATGCCAAGCCGTTCTGGTATAAATCGGCACGTCAATTCCGTGTTCCAGTGCAATTTTCTTTAAATTCAAAAGATGTTCAGCGCGTCCTTTAAATTCATTTTCAAATTGTGCACCAATGATATTTCCGCCATCCTTCCAATATAAACCTTTGATTTGATTGGCAATTTCCCCGTAGAGAATTTTTACTTTTTCGAGATATTCAGGCGAATCGGTGCGAATTTTATAAGGTTTTTGCAGAATCCAATCAGGCAACCCGCCATTGCGAACTTCGCCGTGACACCACGGCCCGAGCCGAACAATTGAATAAAGCCCGATTTCGTTAGTCAGTTCAATAAATTTTCGCAAGTTTCGCTGTCCTGACCAATCAAATTCACTTTCAATTTCTTCGTGATGAATCCAAAAAATATAGGTGGCAACGATATTGATGCCGCCCATTTTCATTTTCAGAAGTTCTTCGCGCCATTCATTTTCAGGATAGCGTGAAAAATGAAATTCCCCCATAACCGGCAGCCAACGGCGATTTTTGAGCCAAATTGAACGCGAATCTGCGGTTAAAATTTCACCTTTGGGATTCCTGGAACTTCCCATTTTCAAATAGTTTGTAAGTATTTCAGGCGATGGAACCGAAGCATCAAGCTTTAATGGCGCAAAATCATTTGCCAGATTATTTTTGGCAAAAGGCAAGATTGCTAAACTTCCTAACCCTAATTTTAATAATTCACGGCGATTCAATCGGTTTCCTCCAAAAGATACAAATCTCGTCCGGCATTTTCAACCACAAAAGTTTCAGGATCTTTTCTGAATTCGTCTAAATTTATTGAATTAAAATCCGCAAAAACTAAATTAATTTTTTTGCAAACCTCTGCATTTACTTGAGTTGCGAGCGTAATTTGGTATTTTGAATGCAACGGATTTTTTTGACTCCCGGCAAATGAAACGTGAGCAAGATGCGCCGCCACACAAAGATTTTTGTTTAATTCTTCTGATTCAGCCACCATTATTTTGACCTTTTCAATCGGCGCATAACCGTATTTTTCGATAAAATTGCCGTGTGTTATCGAAATTTCAGTTAAATGCGGGGCATAAATAACAAGTTCGCCGCCATCTTCAATAATTCCGCCGAGTTTGTAGCTGGCTTTTCCACCTGTCCAAAGTTCTGTGTAATGTTCGTCTAAAATTGCGACTACTATTTTATAACTTTTTCCGACGAATTTAATGTGAATTTGGCGGCTGATTTCACAGGCTTTTCTAAAACTTTCTCGAAAATTACCGACAAATAAAGCGTGTGTTTGCAGATGATTAGCTGAATTTCGGGAAACAACCGAGTTTAAATTGATAATTGGTTTGGTGATAAAATCCGTTGCTTTTTCAATTAAATGGCGAGTTGGCGTTTCGATTCTGCCGATAATATTTTCAATTCCTGCCAAAGCTCCGATCCAATGTGTCGCATTGGTCAAATCTGCGCCCGAAATTCCGGGGAAAAAGTATTTTGAACTGCCCGCAAAACCGGCGACTTCGTGCGGAACTGTTGCACCCAAAATTAATAAAACATCATAATCCAAAATCAGTCTATTTACTGTTATGTCAACATCTTGCGAAAATGCGCCATTTGTAATTTGGTTAATTTCGTCACCATAAATTGTCCCGATTTTAGTCAAAGCGTGAGGATTATTCCATTCGTGGTCGAAAATCTTTCCGTCAAATTCCGTCAGCCCAATTTTATGGAGTTTTTCTGCCTCAGAAATCGGTGGATGTGTTCCTTGGGCAACTAACGCATCCAGATTTGGCAAAATTTTGGCAATAATTGGGAAAAGTAAATGCGTGTTGTCATCACGCGAAGTGTCGGGAATAATCGCTAACACCTTTGAATTTGGTTGAATTGATTTGAGGGAGTCTTCAACAATTTCGCGCATTTCGGAGATTTCCAAAACCGTGTTAGCTGAACCTTTTCCAAAGATTTTAGATTTTTCTGACATATTATTTTATCGGCGCATAAAATTCCGCTTCGACAATTCCCAAAATATTTTTTCCCCCTTTGTTTGCTGCTGATTGGGGATCAGGTGCTCCTTGTATTTCAATAATATTACCAAAGGCATCACGATT
>DAORIL010000114.1:0-12932 GCA_035438525.1 Pyrinomonadaceae bacterium | reverse complement strand
CGGTCAACTCCGTCTAAATTCTCAACTTCCTTGTCGTTCCAAAGATATTTAACGTATTTATATTTTGAATTTGATTGCTCTGCTTTACTCATAATAATTTTTGTTTTACCAATTTTTATAAAAACTTGTCGTTTTTGGATAAAATCTGGATTTTTACTTTGCTAAATCTTAAAAAAATGCTAATTTGTTTTTATTTGGTAAACCGCTTAACCTAGCTTAATTGTTAGACAATAGCAGATAATTTTCTTTTTGGCAATATCATTTTTTGCTAAATAAATTGGACAGACCAATTTTTGTTTGGTATTAGTTTTCTATATCATTACAATAAAAAAAGCAAATTCTTTTTATCTAATATTTAGATTTTCGGATAAAAATATGAAATTATGAATAAAATCCAAACTAATTGTTTTATTTTAGTGTTAATTTTTTTATGGGTAACTAATACTTTTTCCCAAAACCTTCAACCAATAAATTTAGCGGGAAATTGGCAATTCGCTTTAGATAAAGAGGATAAAGGGGTAAACGAAAAATGGTTTGACCAAAATCTAACTGATAAAATCCAACTTCCCGGCATTTTGCAAACGCAAGGCTACGGGAATGAAATTTCTAAAGATACGCCGTGGGTTTTATCACTTTACGATAAAAACTGGTCGTTGCGGGAAGATTACAAAGCCTACACCAAACCCGGAAATGTCAAAGTTCCATTTCTCTCTCAACCGCCGAAACATTATCTCGGCGCGGCTTGGTATCAAAAAGATATTGAAATCCCCGCAAACTGGCAAAATAAACGGGTTGTGCTTTTTTTAGAGCGTCCGAAATGGGAATCAACCGTCTGGATTGACGGCAAAAAAATCGGTTCAAATCTCAGTTTGGTTGCCCCGCACGAATATGATTTAAGCGTTTTACCAACGGGAAAACATCGCATTTCAATTCGGGTTGATAATCGAATGCTGATGAATTATCGCCCCGATGCTCATAGTATATCGGATTCGCTCGGACAAAGTTGGAACGGAATTATCGGGAAAATTGAGCTTCGGGCAACTTCGCAAGTTTGGATTGATGATGCACAGGTTTACGCCCAACTGGAACCCCCTCTTATTACAGCTGTTTCAATGCCCCAAAAAAGTGCCATTATTAAAATAAAAATCGGAAATGCAACTCACAAATCGGGTGAAGGAATAATTACTGCAAATGGAAAAGATTTTCGTGTCAGATGGAACGAAGCAGGCGGAAATGCTGAGATAACACTTTTCTTCCCCGCCGCTAAAGAATGGAATGAATTTCATCAGAACCTTTATAAAATCAATCTCCAGTTAAAAGGCGAAAATGCCGATGATGCAAAAGAAATCTCTTTCGGATTCGCCAACATTTCGACTGATAAAAATGAATTCAAACTCAACGGACGCACCATTTACCTGCGCGGAACTCATCACGGCGGAGATTTTCCTTTGACAGGTTATCCGCCGACAGATGTTGAATATTGGCGCAAAATTTTCAAGATCAACAAAGATTGGGGCATCAACCACATTCGTTTTCACTCGTTTTGCCCCCCCGAAGCCGCTTTTCAAGCCGCTGATGAAATCGGCATTTATCTTCAACCTGAACCTGCGATGTGGAACACAGTTTCGCCCGGAACTCCAATGGAAGAAATGCTTTACAAGGAAACCGAAGCAATGATCAAGGCTTACGGAAATCATCCTTCGTATCTGATGCTGAGTCCGAGCAATGAACCCAAGGGCAATTGGAAAGAGTCTTTTGATAAATGGATGGCGGTCTATCGGGTGAAAGATCCGCGCCGGATTTATGATAACGGAACAGGTCACACCGAACCTTCTGTGCCGGATCTGGAAAAAGGAACGGATTTTCTCGTAATGCAGCGCATCGGTCAAAAAATGCTGCGCGGAAATACAGCTTGGTTTGGCAAAGATTACGGTAAATCATTGGAAGGAATAGATATTCCGGTCGCGTCACACGAGCTTGGACAATGGATTTCTTATCCTGATTACGACGTTATCAAAAAATTTACCGGCTATATGCGTGCCGGAAATTACGAAATTTTCCGCGATTCCTTGGCTAAAAAAGGAATGTTAAGCCGAAACAAAGATTTTGCCTACGCTTCGGGAAAATTTCAGTTGAATTGTTACAAAGAAGAAATCGAAGCCAACCTGCGAACACCAAAAATGTATGGTTTTCAACTGCTCGATTTGCACGATTACCTTGGACAAGGAACGGCTTTAGTCGGAATTCTGGACGCGTTTTGGGAAGAAAAAGGTTATGCAACGGCTAAAGAATTTCGACGTTTTAATAGCGAAACTGTTCCGTTAGCGAGACTTTATAAACGAACTTTCAAATCAGATGAAAAATTTGAAGTTGATGTAGAAATTGCTCATTTCGGCGAAAAACCACTTGAGAATGCAGTGCCATATTGGAAAGTCATATCTGCTTATGGAACAACAGTATTGGAAGGAGAATTTCAGAAATCAACTATTGCAATAGGTAAGAATATTCCAATTGGTAAAGTTATTCTCAACAATGAACATTTAAGACAGAATGTATTCTACAATATTGTCGAACGTGACTCTAAAAATACCCTTTCCGACTCTGCTTTCAAATTTAAACTCGTTGTTGGCATAAAAAATACTAACATCGAAAACGATTGGAATTTCTGGGTTTATCCTGCAAAAGTCGAGGAAAAAGAATCGAAATCAATCGTCATCACGCATTCCTGGGACGAAGCCGAAGCAAAACTAAAACAAGGTGCAAAAGTTCTTTATATGCCGCGAAAGGCTGATTTGGATTGGACTTCGCCGCCGCTTGATACCGTTCCCGTTTTTTGGAATCGGCTGATGAATCCTGCTTGGTCGCGGATGCTCGGAATGTGGATTGATAAAAAACATCCCGCACTTTCCGAGTTTCCAACCGAAGAATTTAACGATTGGCAATGGACTGAAATCGTTAAAGGCGCAAGAGCGATCAACCTTGATAAATTGCCGAAAAATTTACAGCCGATTGTTCAGCCGGTTGACGATTGGAACAGAAATTACAAACTCGGAATGATTTTTGAAGCCAAAGTCGGCAAAGGAAAATTGATGGTTTCAAGTGCGGATTTAGAAAACGATTTGGATAATAGAATTGTGGCACGTTCATTGAGAAAATCAATTTTGGATTATATGCTTTCGGCAAAATTCAATCCGCAAGTTTCGATCACGACCGCAAATTTTCGCGAAATTCTTTTCCCAACGCGCATTATGCAGCGGCTCGGCGCAATGACTGACGTCAAAGAACAAGTTTCAGCTTTTGACGGTGATCCGAATACTTTTTGGCTGGCTGGTGACCCAAAACAGGAACGAAAAAATCAGGAATTTTCGGTTTATTTTCCCAAACCCGTTCCATTTTCAGGAATAGTTTTAATGCCGCGCCAAAACCATCGCGACCACGAAGGCGATATTCGGGAATACAGCGTTTCAATTTCGGACGATGGTAAAAATTGGACGGAAATAAAACGTGGTGACTTGGTTTCGACCTTTGACCCGCAAAAGATTTTATTCGGCAAAACTGTTTCGGCAAAATATTTAAAACTGACTTCCCTTTCGGGTTTCGGAACTGATAAAACTACCGCAATTGCTGAACTGGCAATAATTTACGAGGGCGCAAAACTTCCAGAAGATGCCACTGATTTGGAATACAAGCGGATAAAATCCGCTTCGACTGACATTGACGAAGGTGTCAATGCAGATGACAAAAAACCGAAGCCGACACCAACGAAAAAACCTTGATGGAATTAAATAAGTTTCAACGCAAAGCCGCAAAGATGCAAAGACGCAAAGAAATTTTATTTATTTTTGGCATAAAAGTATTTTTGTGTTTGTTTATTTTTGCCTCACCGATTTTTGCTCAAAACTTTTCGATTGTTTCTGCCAAGAAAACTGCTGATATTGTCATTTCCAATAATGACTTTAAGGTTGTCCAAATTGCCGCCGAAGCGTTAGCAAAAGACATCGAATTGATTTCGGATAAACGCCCAAATATCAAAAACTCAATTGCAGAAAACTCAATTATCATTGGCACTTTGGGAAAAAATGAATTGATTGAAAAATTGATTCAAACTAAAAAACTTGATGTTTCCGCTATTCAAAATAAACGCGAATGTTTTTTAATTACAAAAGCTGCCGATAATTTCGTTATCGTCGGAAGCGATAGACGCGGAACGGCTTACGGAGTCTTTGAACTCTCAAAAAGGCTGGGCGTTTCTCCTTGGGTTTGGTGGGCGGATGTATTGCCCGAAAAAAGAAAAACTCTTGCAATTTCGGCAAAAAATATCATCGGCAAAGAGCCTTCGGTTAAATATCGCGGCATTTTCCTCAATGACGAAGATTGGGGCTTAAATCCCTGGGCTTCCAAAACTTTTGAACCGGAAATCGGCAATATCGGTCCAAAAACTTACGCTAAAATCTTTGAACTTCTGCTTCGTCTGAAAGCCAATACTTGTTGGTCGGCGATGCACGAAGTTACCAAACCTTTCAATTTTACCGCCGGAAATGCCCAAACTGCTGACGATTACGCGATCATAATGGGCAGTTCACATGCTGAACCGATGCTCAGAAATAACGTCGGCGAATGGAAAGACGACAAAGAAAAATATAATTTCGTCAGCAATGAAAAAGGTGTGACGGAATATTGGGAAGAAAGGGCAAAATCAAACGGCAAATTTGAAAATATTTACACTCTCGGAATGCGCGGAATCCACGACAGCCCGATTATCGGCGTAAAAACACAAGCCGAACGCATTCCTGTTCTCGAAAAAATAATCCAAACCCAGCGCAATCTTTTGACCAAATATGTTAATTCCGACATCGAAAAAATTCCGCAAATATTCTGTCCATACAAAGAAGTTTTGGCAGATTACCGCGCCGGATTAAAAGTTCCCGAAGATGTGACAATCGTTTTTCCCGATGACAATTTCGGCTATATTCGTTATTTTCCAAATGCAAGCGAACAAAGGAGAAAGGGTGGTTTCGGCGTTTATTATCACCTCTCGTATCTTGGTAGTCCGCTTTCGTATTTGTGGCTCGAAACAACACCTCCAGCCTTGATTTTTGAGGAAATGTCGAAGGCTTATAACAACGGCATGCGCGATTTTTGGATGCTCAATGTCGGCGATATAAAGCCTGCCGAAATCGGAATCGAATTTTTTATGCAAATGGCTTACGATGCTGAAAAATGGAACGTTGGAAACCAAAATCAATTCTTAAAAGATTGGGCAAAACGTGAATTTGGCGCAGAAAATTCCTCTGAAATTGCCGATATTATGGACAAATATTATCGGCTTGGTTTTCAACGCAAACCTGAACATTTGCAATGGTATTTGCCAACTGAAATACCGCGAAAAAGTGATTTAAATGAAGAAGAAATTTTGCAAAGATTGAACGATTACGCCCTTTTGAGAAAACGTTCCGAGGCAATTTACAACGAACTTTCACCTGTTAAAAAAGACGCATTTTACGAATTGGTTTTGTATCCGGTTCGTTCTGCACAACTTACCAATGAGAGATTTTTTGCAGGTGAATTGGCTTTAATTTACAAGGAACATTTTTGGGTTGAAGCCGCATCCCTGGCAAATCGTTCAGTTGCTGCAAACAACGAAATTAAAAGTGAAACAGATTATTTCAACAATAAATTACAGGGCGGAAAGTGGCGATTTATTATGTCACCCGAAATGAGCGAAGGTCAGTGGAAATCAATGCGAAGCACGCCGCCCAATATTTCGCTGGCTGATTTTGAAACGTTAAGTCCGAATTTCACAAAGGCTCCAAAAACAATAATTAAGGCTGAAAATAAAGGAATAATTTCTATCGAAGCTGAACATTTTACTAAACAAAATGCAGCTAAGGGGTTCTCTTGGCAAATCATTCAGGGACTGGGAAAAACAGGCGATTCGGTAACGGTTATTCCCCAAAAAGCCAAAACTTTTTCGAATGATGCACCAAGTCTTGAATATAAAATTTATGTTTTTGAATCCGCTGAGTTTGAAACAAATTTTTATCTGATTCCAACTCAATCTTTGGTTCCCGGAAATGGTCTGCGTTTTGCAGTTTCGATGGACAATGAACCTCCGCAAATCATTACAGTCGATAAGGATACGGACGTTTCTTCGCCAAAATGGTCTTTAAATATTCTGAATCAGACAACTATGGGAAAAACAAAATTCAACTTGACCAAAGGAACGCATTCTCTGAAAATCTTTGCAGTTGATACGGGCATTATTTTGGACAAAATCGTCTTGCATTCCGGCGAATTACCCGTTAGCTATTTTGGTCCGCCCGAAACTAAATCCAATGAGGCTAAAAAATAAACTATGCGACTAAATTTCAAACGAATGTTCTTAGGGTATGCGCTGATAATTTGCAGTTTATCAACGATTTATGGCAATGAACGAACCAATTTCAATGAGAACTGGCGATTTCAAAAAGACGATCCGAAAGGCACTGAAGGCAAACTTTCCTACGACAAAATCAAAGATTGGGTGCGTTCGACGGGCAACGAATATGTTTTAACTTCCAATGCGGTCAAAAGCGAACGTCCAACGGGGAATTTAGGCGAAGATGTTATTTATACTCAAGCGAATTTTGATGATTCAAGTTGGCGTAGTTTGAATTTGCCACACGACTGGGCAATCGAAGGCGATTTTATCCGCGAATTACCGGGCGAAACAGGCAAACGTCCATTTGCCGGAATCGGTTGGTATCGCAAACATTTCACTGTTTCAAAATTGGACAAAGGAAAGCAAATTTATCTTGATTTTGATGGCGCAATGGCTTATCCAACGGTTTGGCTCAACGGTAAATTTGTCGGGGGCTGGACTTACGGATATTCATCGTTTCGGCTTGATCTAACGCCTTATCTCCAATACGGAAAAGAAAATGTTTTGTCGGTTCGCCTCGAAAACCCGCCGGATTCTTCGCGCTGGTATCCCGGTTCGGGAATTTACCGCAATGTTTGGCTTACCAAAACTGCTCCGATTCATGTTGGGCATTGGGGAACTTATATTACAACGCCCGAAATAAAATCAAATTATGCAACTTTAAAGGTAAACGCAAAAATTGAAAATAATTCACCAAGAAAACAACCCGTTGAAATTCAGACTATTTTTTATGAAATTGACACAAATGATAAAAATGTTGGTTCATTTGTGGGAGTTACTGAAAGGATTTTTCATGAAATTCCTCCTAACTCAACGGGGACTGATGAATCATGGATTGGGCTTGCAATTAATAAAGTAAAACTTTGGAATACTAAAACTCCAAACCGATATAAAGCTATTACTAGAATCTATAAAGACGACAAAATTATAGATAGTTACGAAACGATTTTCGGGTTTCGCACCATAAAATTTGACGCTGAAAAAGGTTTTCTGCTCAACGGTGAACGCCTTTATTTACAAGGGGTTTGCGATCACCACGATTTGGGTGCGTTGGGTTCGGCTTTGAATTATCGGGCGTTGCAAAGGCAGCTTGAAATTCTAAAGGAAATGGGTGTTAATGCAATTCGCACTAGTCACAATCCGCCTGCCCCAGAGCTGCTTGACCTTGCCGATAAAATGGGTTTTGTAGTGATGGACGAGGCTTTTGATTGTTGGGCGAGGGGCAAAACCAAAAACGATTATCACCTTGTTTTTGCTGACTGGCACGAAAAAGACTGGCGGTCGCAACTTAGGCGCGACCGAAATCATCCATCAGTCATTTTATGGTCAATCGGAAATGAAATCTGGGAACAAGGCACACCCGAAGGTCACAAAATTGCATGGGAATTAAGCAAAATTGCTCACGAAGAGGACCCGACTCGTCCTACCTCTGCCGGAGCGAATGATACTCGTTCAGGCTATAACGGTTTTCAAAAAACGGTTGATGTTTTCGGATACAATTACAAACCGCTCCAATACGAAAAATTCCGCCAGGAAAATCCGAATATTCCGCTTTTTGCCAGCGAAACGGCTTCGACCATCAGCTCGCGCGGTGAATATTTTTTCCCTGTAGTTGAGGACAAAAGCAAAGGTTTACAGGATTTTCAGATGAGCTCCTACGACCTTTACGCACCGCCGTGGGCAACTCCGCCGGATTGGGAATTTAAAGGACAAGACCAAAATCCATTCACAGCGGGCGAATTCGTTTGGACGGGATTTGATTATCTCGGTGAACCGACTCCATACGATGGTAAAACCAAAACGATGCCGAATTTAACTGACCCGATTTTAAGGAAACAAATCGAAACTGAGCTCGCACAAAAAGGTGAAATACCGCTGATTTCCCGGAGTTCATATTTTGGAATTGTTGATTTAGCAGGATTTAAGAAAGACAGATTTTATATTTACCAAGCCCGTTGGCGACCTGATTTGCCGATGGCGCATATTTTGCCGCATTGGAATTGGGCGGAACGTGTCGGACAAATTACCCCCGTCCATGTTTACACCTCTGGCGACGAAGCCGAGTTATTTTTGAACGGAAAATCCTTAGGTAGAAAAAAAATAGAGAAATTTCAATATCGTTTCCGTTGGGATGATGTCGTTTATCAACCGGGTGAATTGAAGGTTGTTGCCTACAAAAACGGCAAAAAATGGGCGGAAGATGTTGTTAAAACAACTGATTCACCTGCCCAAATTTCAATGCAAGCCGACCGTGCTTCAATCAAAGCCGACGGCACGGATTTATCTTTTGTAACGATAAAAATCACCGATAAAAACGGTTTGATGGTTCCCCGTTCAAAAAATTTGATTAAATTTGAAATTTCCGGCGCAGGCGAAATCGTTGCTACCGATAATGGCGATGCAACCGATTTAAGTTCATTCCAATCAAAATCGCGTAAAGCATATAACGGAATGGCTTTAGTTATCGTTCGTTCAATGAAAAAGGGTGGAAAAATTTCTCTGAAAGCCACTTCAGATAATTTAAAGGGAGCAAACATTTCGTTAACAGCAAACAAATAGATTTTATGTTATCCAAATCATTTTTCATTGTCGCAATTATTGTAATTGCAACGGTTAGCAGTTATACACAATCGTTTTCCAAAAAATTCGATTTTGGCATCGGTAGAACTGCTGAAGTTTACAATTCCGTTTCAACCATTAACACCTACAGCAAAGAAACGGGCTACGGGTTTGAAGATGTAACAGGAATAACCTGTTTTTCCCGAAATGACAAAAATCTATTGCTTTCAGGCTTTTGCAGTTCCGACAAACCATTTTACTTTTCTGTCAATGTTCCTGAAGGAAATTACAAAGTAAATGTTACTTTTGGCGATTTTTATGATTCAACCGACACAACCGTTAAAGCCGAATTGCGTCGTTTAATGCTCGAGGATGTTAAAACTAATAAAGGAAAATTTGCTACTAAAACATTTATTGTCAATGTCCGCCGTCCTGAAATTTCAATGGGCGGAACAGTTAAACTGAAAGACCGCGAAAAAACAATGGAATGGTGGGCTTGGGACGAAAAACTCACTCTGGAGTTCAATGGTAAAAAGCCCAATGTTAACGCCATTGAAATCGAAAAAATTGATTCTGTTCCAACTGTTTTTCTGCTCGGAGATTCAACTGTTTGCGACCAACCCCGTGAGCCTTACGCAAGTTGGGGACAAATGCTAACCAGATTTTTTCAACCAACAATTGCCGTTGCCAGCCACGCCGAATCTGGGGAATCTTTAAAAAGTTCATTTGGTGCAAAACGACTGGAAAAAGTATTAAGTCTCTTAAAATCAGGTGATTACGTTTTGATTCAATATGCCCACAATGACGAAAAAGAAAAGGGCGACGGAATTGGAGCATTTACAACTTTCAAAGCGAGTTTGAAACAATATGTCGAAGCCATCCGCAAAAAGGGCGGAATTCCGATTTTGATTACACCGATGCACCGCCGAACTTTTGATGCAGACGGCAAAATCACCAACTCACACGGCGATTACCCCGAAGCCGTTCGCCAAGCCGCGAAAGAGTTAAATGCTCCATTAATTGATCTAACTGCAATGAGCAAAGATTTTTATGAGGCTCTGGGCAAAGAAAAATCTGGTTTAGCTTTTAAAGATGGTGACGGAACACATCACAACAATTATGGAGCCTACGAACTGGCAAAAATGATCGTTTCATCAATTCAAACGCAAAAATTGCCGTTAGCAAAATTTTTAGTTAAAGATTTGAAAAAGTTTGATCCGAAAAAACCGGATGCTTTGGAAAGCTTTAATTTACCTGCAAGTCCAATGGTGACAGATGTTAAACCTTTAGGAAATTAAATTATGAAAAGACTGTTTGTCTTACTATTTTTAATTTTACCGTTTCAACTTTTTTCGCAAACTCAATCGGTTGGCGTTGATACTTTTGACGGAAAATTTCAAAACGAATCTGCTTCACCCAACGAAAAATTATCGCTGTGGTATCGCCAACCGGCGAAAGTTTGGACGGAAGCCTTACCAATCGGTAACGGTAGGCTCGGCGCAATGATTTTCGGTGGAATCGAAGGCGAACGAATTCAGCTAAATGAGGATACTTTATGGGGTGGAAGTCCTTATAATCCAGCGAATCCAGAGGCTTTGAAGGCTTTACCGGAAGTTAGAAAACTCGTTTTTGCCGGAAAATATAAAGAGGCTGAAGCATTAATTCAAGAAAAAATGATGTCGAAACCGATTAAGCAAATGCCTTATCAAACAATCGGCGATTTGCGGTTAGCTTTTCCAAAAGTTGCAGAAGTTTTGGATTATCGCCGCGAATTAAATATTGACAAGGCAATTTCCACCGTTACCTATCAAACCGGGGGAGTCAGATTCACCCGTGAAATGTTTGCAACTGCTTTGGATAATGTAATTGTCATTCGCCTGACCGCCGACAAAAAAGGGCAAATTTCATTTTCAGCAGCAATGCAAACTCCGCAAAAGGGTTCTGTAAAAGTCGAAAACAACACTCTGATTTTAGACGGTAAAAACGGTTCTTCGTCGGGAATTGAAGGAAAATTAAATTTTCAAACTCGTGTTTTGCTCAACAATTTGGGGGGGAATATTGACGAAAATTGCGGTGATGACAAACCGCTTTTTGCAGAATATTCACCAATTGGAAAAAACGATGCGGCTCCCCCAATTCAAAAATCGTGCCTTTCGGTAAAAAATGCTGATTCGGTCTTGATTTTTATTTCAGCGGCGACAAGCTACAAAAATTATGATGACATTTCAGCCGACCAAATAACTAAAGCAAAATTGCCAATAACTGCCGCATCAGCAAAGAGTTATGAAAATCTAAAAACAACACATATTGCCGATTATCAAAAATATTTTCGCCGTGTTTCGTTAAATTTAGGTGAAGGTTCAAATCTGCCGACTGATGAACGCATCAAGAATTTCGCTACTTCAAATGATCCTGATTTTGCCGCACTATATTTCCAATTCGGCAGATATTTGCTTATTTCAAGTTCGCGTCCAAAATCGCAACCCGCCAATTTGCAAGGCATTTGGAATGATTCAATGTCGCCGCCGTGGAACAGCAAATATACCATAAATATCAATACGGAAATGAATTATTGGCTTTCCGAACCCACTAACTTGAGCGAAATGACTGAACCTTTGTTTGATTTGATTGCTGATATTTCAAAAACAGGTGCAGTTACGGCAAAAACAAATTATGGGGCAAGAGGGTGGGTAACTCATCATAATACAGACATTTGGCGTGCTACTGGACCAATAGATTCGGCGTTTTATGGAACCTGGTCAACTGGTGGAGCGTGGCTAACAACTCATCTTTGGGATCATTACGAATACACGGGCGATAAAAAGTTTTTGGCTAAAATTTATCCGATTTTGAAAGGCGCGAGTGAGTTTTTTGTTGATTATTTGATTGAGGACTACAACGGTTATTTAGTCACAAATCCAACAATGTCACCCGAAAATCGTCATCTATTTGATACTTCAATCGCTGCCGGAACAACGATGGATTCGCAAATTATCTGCGATTTGTTTGCTAATACAATTAAAGCAAGTGAAATCCTTAAAAAAGATCCTGACTTCGCTAAAATTTTGGCTAAAAAACAAGCAAAACTTCCACCAAACAAAATCGGCAAAGCAGGGCAATTACAAGAATGGCTCGAAGATTGGGATTTAGAGGCAAAAGATTTACATCATCGCCACGTTTCGCATCTTTACGGAGCGTTTCCATCATGGCAAATAAATGCAAATGACACGCCAGAACTTACCAACGCCGTTAAAAAAACGCTCGAAATGCGAGGTGATGACTCAACGGGTTGGGCAATCGGTTGGCGTTTGAATCTGTGGGCAAGACTCCGCGATGCCGAACATGCTTACAAAATTCTCGAACTACTTTTGCGTCCCGAAAGAACCTATCCAAATATGTTTGACGCACATCCGCCATTTCAGATTGATGGAAATCTTGGCGGCACAAACGGCATCGCCGAAATGTTGATGCAGAATCGTTTGAAAGATGATGTAGTTGAGATTTATCTCCTTCCCGCCTTGCCAAAGAAATTTTCAAACGGTGCAATCACAGGGCTTCAGGCTAGAAATAATATTACAATTGATTTGAAATGGCAGAACGGAAAAATTGTTTCGGCAACGATGAAATCACTGAACAAGACCAAAGCAAAGGTCTTTTATAATGGCGAAAAACGCGAAATTGTTTTGTCGCCAAACAAAATTTGGAAATGGTAAATTGATGAAATTTTTTATTACAGTCATCATCTTAATTCACATTTTTGCAGCTTTTGTAGTTGCTCGAACAACTTTCAATTTCAATTCTGACTGGAAATTATTTGTCGGAGATATTGCAAATGCCCAAAATTCCGATTTTGAAGATTCAAATTGGAAAAATATTACAACTCCGCACGCTTGGAATGAAGATGATGCTTTTCGTAAGGACATTGCTGACCTCTCGACCGGAATTGCCTGGT
>DAORIL010000113.1:0-13069 GCA_035438525.1 Pyrinomonadaceae bacterium | reverse complement strand
TTGTGGGTGGGGGTTTAAGTTGTGTTCAGTAAAATTTAGATTTTTCAACGGTTTGAGCATCGAAGAAACGGCGGAAGTTTTGCAGATTTCGCCCGCCACCGTCAAACGCGATTGGAATATGGCAAAGTCATGGCTACGCTCGGAACTCGGCGACAAGTAATTTGCTGTGAATTGACTCTGCAGCGATTGTAGCTTTAATAAATAGATTCAATTTTTAATACAGCCTTTTTTATGAATCGCGAAGATTATCAACAAGTCAAACAAATCTTTCAATTTGCACTCGACATCGCGCCCGATGAACGTGCCGAATTTCTGAATCAGAAATGCTCCGATAATATCGTCATTCGCCAAGAAGTCGAAAAATTGCTGTCTTCTTTTGACAGCGAGTATCTTGAACAGCCTGCTGTTGAACAATTTGCCGAAAAAATCATCGCCGGTAATTTATCCGTCGGGCAAAAAATAGGACATTACAAAATCGTCAAAAAAATCGGTGCGGGCGGAATGGGCGAAGTTTTTTTTGCGGAAGATACACGACTCAATCGTCAGGTTGCCATCAAAATTTTGCCTGCTGATTTTGCGTTGGACAAAAACCGCGTGCGGCGTTTTGAGGTGGAAGCCAAGGCAACGAGCGCACTCAATCATCCAAATATTCTGACTATTTACGACATTGGCGAATACGAAGGCTCACCGTTTATCGTTGCGGAACTGCTCGAAGGCGAAGAATTGCGTCAGCTTCTCAAACAAGGCGCGTTGCCGATTCGCAAAGTGATCGATTACGCTCAACAATTCGTCAGCGGTCTGACTGCCGCCCACGAAAAAGGTATCGTCCATCGTGACCTCAAACCCGAAAATCTTTTCATTACCAACGATGACCGTTTGAAGATTCTTGATTTCGGCATCGCTAAACTGACTGAAAGAAAGGGAGTAGTGGAGAAAGGGAGAAAGGGAGAAAGTGAAACAACTCAAATGCTCTCTCCCCATCCCCCTGACACCCCATCTCCCCCACTCACAAATCCGGGAATGGTCATCGGAACAGTCGGCTATATGTCGCCCGAACAGGTTCGCGGAAATGCTTTGGATTATCGCTCGGACATTTTTTCGGTTGGATTGATACTTTACGAAATGATTCGCGGGCAGAGAGCATTTGAGCGTGAGACCCTGGCGGAAACGATGACTGCCATTCTCAAGGAAGAACCCGAAGACTTGACCGAAACCAATCCGAATATTAATCCTGCATTGGAAAGAATTGTCCGCCGATGTTTAGAGAAAAAGCCGGAACGCAGGTTTCAATCAACGGCTGACCTTGGTTTTGCATTGGAATCGCTATCCGCTCCGTCAACGGCTTCTGGCAAAAACCTGACAAAAACTGTTTCGACCAATACCGAACAAACCACAAAAACGAAGTCTTCAAATTGGCGATGGCTTTTGGGCGGATTGGCATTGCTGACGTTAGGCGTTTTAGCGGGAATTTTCGCTTACGGCTATTTTCGGCAAATGCCTCCGCTAAAATTTGAACAAATCTCGTTTCGGCGCGGACTCGTCAATCACGCCCGATTTTCTCCTGACGGGCAGACAATAGTTTACAGTGCCCAATGGAACGGCAATCCGGGCGAAATATTTTCGACTCGCGGCGGTTTAACCGAATCGCAATCGCTCGGATTCAAGGATGCAGATGTTTTATCTGTTTCGTCAACCGGCGAATTGGCAATTTTGACCAAACGAAAATATCTCGGACAACTTTCCTACAAAGGCACATTGGCAAGAGTTCCGATTATCGGCGGCACTCCGCGAGAGATTTTGGAAGATGTGCAGGAAGCCGACTGGTCGCCCGACGGCAAAGAATTAGCAGTTGTCCGCAATGTTGATGGGAAAAACCGGCTCGAATATCCGATCGGCAAAGTTCTCTATGAAACCGAAGGCTACATCACCTACCCGCGAATTTCTCCGAAAGGTGACCGTATTGCGTTTATGAATCACGCAGTTCTTTATGATAATCGCGGCACTCTGGAAATGGTTGATCTGGCGGGAAATAAGACGACATTGACCGAAGATTTATCCGGCGAAGAAGGTGTCGTGTGGTCAGCGGACGGCAGCCAAATTTGGTTCACGGCAAGTAAAAACAGCGAAAATTATGCACTTTACGGCATCACTCCCGCAGGAAAAATGCGGGAAATTTATCGCGCTCCGTCTGATTTGTGGATTCACGATATTTCCCGCGACGGACGAGTTTTGCTGACCAGAGTCAAAAATTCGACCGATTTTGTCGGTCTGACTTCTGACCAAACTAACGAGCGAATTTTGTCCGGGCTTGATTCGGCTGGTGTGGACAATCTTTCGGCTGACGGCAAAGCTTTTATTTTTACTAATTACGGACAAAGTGCCGGGAAAGATTATTCGGTTTATTTAGGCAAAACTGACGGCTCCTCCCCAATCCGCCTGGGCGAAGGGCAGGGACACATTTTGTCGGCGGACGGCAAATGGGTAATTTCCGAATTACTTAGTTCAAGTCAGGTTTTAGTTTTGCCGACAGGTGCAGGACAACCCAAGCAACTAGACTTTCAGGGAATAGAACGAAATTATGACCTCATCTTTGGGCTTCCCGACAACAAGCAGATTATTTTTAACGGAAACGAAGCCGGTAAAACCCAAACGGACATTCATCAAAAATATTGAAACGGGAGCTCAGCGTCCGATTTCGCCCGAAGGCGTGACGGCTTCGATGGTTTCGCCTGACGGAAAAATATTTATCTGCGATGATAACGAAAAAAAATCTGTCTGCTCGGTGGACGGAAGCACTCCGCCACGTCCGCTAATCGGGTTTAACGATGGAGAGCGAATTTCGCAGTGGACAGCCGACGGACGTGCACTTTACGTTTTTGTTTATGAAGATTCAAAGCTGAAAGTGTCAAAATTGGATATAACCACAGGACATAAAGAACCGTTTAAGGAAATAGCCATCGCCGACAAAGCCGGAATATTTTTCAGACCTTACATTATCATCACGCCCGACGGAAAAAGCTATATTTACCACATCCGACGCTATTTGATGGATCTCTATCTGGCGGATGAATTGAAGTAAATTCAAGTAGAAATTAAAAAATGAAGATGGAAAACGGCACAATAATCAATACAAAATACTTTCTGCGATTGAAAAGGGCGAAATGGGCGAAGTCTTTTTGACTCAAGATACGAAACTGGATCGGAAAGTGTCGTTAAAATAATTATCAATAAAACGAGGAAAAATCATAAATGAAAAATTACCTGAAACGATTCCTGATGGTCATTGTGATTGCGGGAATAGTGTTTGTCTCATTCACTTTTGCCCAACAAAAATTGTGTAAAACTGCTTCCAAATTCGGGGCTAATGACCAGATCGGCAATTTGAATTATATTACGCCGGAAAAAACTCTGGCAGCGAGTAAATTGGTAACAACGGGAAAATCTTATCGGCTCGGAATCGAAACCAACAAAGATATTCCTGCTTTTCCGCCGCGCACCTTTTCTATTATCATTCTCCAGCCGGGACAGGTGGCGGGTGGTTCACTCGGTTCGACCAAAACAACTTATAACGACGACATTATCAACGGTTGGGTCGGAGTGGGAACGGGCATTGACGGTCTCGGTCACGTCGGCATTGATAATCAATATTTCAACTGCAACAAAGCTTCTGATTTTGTTACTCCGACCGGACTCAAAAAATTAGGAATCGAGAATCTTCCGGCAGTTGCGACGCGGGCAGTGCTGCTCGATATGGCGGGATATTTCAAAACCGACATCGTTAAAGAAGGCACAGCTTTTAATCAGGCGGAAATCGAGGGCGCAATGAAACGGCAAGACATCAAATCCCTCGAAAAAGGGGATGTCGTTTTGTTTTACACGGGTTGGCTCAAACTCATCGGAAAAGACGATAAACGTTACGAGGCAGGTAATCCGGGACTGGGAATCGAAGGCGCAAAATATCTTGCCTCGCACGGAATTGCCATTGCGGGAGCAGACACGGAAAACCTTGAAGTCGTGCCGTTCGAAAAAGGCGCAGGAGTTTTTGAAGTCCACCAAATTTTGCTGGCAAACAACGGGATTTATATCATCGAGAATCTGAATCTGGAAGAACTGGCGAAAGACAAGGTATGGGAGAGTTTTTTCACACTCGGGGCACCGCGTATCACGGGCGGAGTTCAGGCAATTGTGAATCCTGTGACCATTCGATAACGCATTAACGTGAATTTTAAAATGAAAATATTTGCAAAACTGGTTTTATCGCTATTTTTCAGCCTTTCTTTTTTTATCCAAATCTTTTCCCAAAGTCCGATTCGAGAATTTATTTACGAAACTGCACCATTTCCGTCCGCCCACGCTTCAACCATTGTGGAATTATCAAACGGAGATTTGATGGCGGCGTGGTTCGGCGGAACTAACGAAGGAAATGTTGATGTAGCGATTTGGGGAGCAAGGCGCGAACACGGAAAATGGTCTACCCCGTTTGAATTGGTGCGGGAAAACGGCACGCCAAGCTGGAATCCGGTGCTTTTTCACACAAGCGATAAAAAACTCTGGCTCTATTACAAATTCGGCGTTCATCCGATGTCGTGGACGGGCGGCAGGCTTTCGAGTGATGACGAAGGTAAAAACTGGTCAACTCCCGAACATCTTCCTGCTGGACTTTACGGACCAATTCGCTCAAAACCTCTGATTTTAAAAGACGGAACGATTATCAGTGGAACTTCGGTTGAGAGTTATCGAAGCTGGGCGGTTTGGATCGAACGCAGTGAAAATAACGGAAAGACCTGGACAAAATTCGGACCAATTACAATTCCTGCCGAGCTCTATCCGAAAAATCCGACTCCGAAAGACGTTCCCGGTTCAAACGATTGGGCTTTTACCGAAGGAATCATCCAACCAACCATCGTTTCAATGGGCGGAAAACGCTTGCGACTCTATGCCCGTTCGACCGCTAAAATGGGCAAAATCTGTGTTGCCGATTCCAGCGATTTCGGCAAAACGTGGACTCAAGCGCGACCGATCGATTTGCCGAATCCGAATGCCGGAATTGATGCACTTCGATTAAAAGACGGACGAATAATTTTAGTTTATAATCACACAACCAACGGCAGAAGTCCATTAAATATCGCAGTTAGCAAAGACGGTGAAAATTTTAGGATGTTCTACACGCTCGAAAATGAATCGGGCGAATTTTCATATCCCGCTGTTATTCAGGGAAAGGACGGCGATTTGCACATCACTTACACGTGGAATCGTAAGAAAATCCGTTATGTCCGATTTAAATTGGATGATATACCGTAGCTATTCCAACTTTGAGAAATCAATCTTCGGAGCAGAGCCATTTACAGGATGCGAAAAGACGCTTTGATATGGCGTGCTTTCGCTGAAAAATCCGCAGTTTCGCAAATAGAATTTTCCGTTCTCTGCGCCGCCGCTGTAATCAATTCGGTAATTTTGTTTTGCAGTATTGTCGTAGGTAAAAGTTGCGTTGGTGACTGGTTTCCACTCGCCGTTTTTGGTTCGCACCCATTGATTTTGATAAAAAGCTTTGCGGGTAATATTGCCTGTTTCGGGAATAAAATTTTCGAGAAATGAATGAAGTCTTTTCAGATAAGTGCTTGTGGCAGGGCGACTAAAACTCGCAATCAAACGCCAGTTTCCATCGGCAAAAAACCAAGCCGTGTAGTTAGTATAATTATTTTTGACGGGTGTGCCTTTCAGCAAAAATCTGTAAGTTTCGCCTGTTTTCCACATATATCTCAAAAAACTCTGTCCGCCTGAACCTTCGTTGCCGAATTCTTTTGTGACGACATCTTTTCCTTTTTTGAGCATTATGATTTTTTTATCAGTCGGAATTTTAGTTGGATCATCGGTTTGAAAAGGACTCCAGACGGAAAATAACACGCGTCTTTCGGTTTCGGAATTGACCTGAAAACCGAAATAACCTTCGGCAAAACCATCCGCCATAAAATATGAACCAATCACATCATTGCCCGTTGGAACGGTGATTTCGTTATAAAAATATTCGATGTCGCCGCTGAGTTTTGAAGTGTCATAATTCAAATGCACCGAAGGTCCGCGTCTGCCCCAGTAAAAGAAATTTCCTTGATTGTTTTTGACGAATGCAGTTTTTTCATCAACTGACCAACCTGAAATAAGTAGATTTTCGATATTGGCAAAAACTGCGCCCGTTTTACTCAATCCTTTTAAATCAATACGGACATAACCAGCTTTATTAATTTTCCACTCGCCGATTTTTGTTTCGTTTCCAGTGCCGCTGACGGTTACTGTTTTATTAGTTTTTTCAATCGTCGCTTGAATTTTGCTGTTGCCACTTGGAACATTGAAAATTGCTGATAAGACAAGATTTCCCGGTTTTGCCAAATAGACGTAAGTGCTGAAAACCGTGTCGTTTTCCGACCAGTTTTGCCAGCCTTGATTAGCGATTTTTTCGTTTCCAGATTTAGATTTCGTCGTAATCCAAGAGTTTCCGCCGAGTGGAATGGTTAATTTTGTCTGACCATTAACTGAAAGTAAAAAAGAGACAAAGCACAATAAAAGCAACGATGTTTTTTTCATAATTTTTGCGTTTTCAAAGTAACAAATTCGTCTCAAAGAAACAAGAATACTGTGTTATGATACCGAAACAAAGCATTACCAAAATCATTCTAAAAATATGAATCGAAGAGAATTCGGCTTGAATTTATTGCTCGGCGTTCCAGTGTTTATCTCGTTGATTTCGCAAATAAAGGCTCAGCCCAAAATACGTGTCAACGGAGAACGCTTAAATCTTCATTTGAAAGAGCTAGCGGAATTTGGCAAAACTCCCGAAGGCGGAACGAACCGCGTTGCGTATTCGGATGCCGATTTGCAGGCGCGTGAATACGCGATGCGTTTGATGCGCGAGGCAAAACTCGAAGTTTCGATTGATGCTGCGGGAAACATTATCGGGCGACGCGTAGGCACAAATGCTTCGCTCAAACCGTTGATGATTGGTTCGCATATCGATTCCGTTCCGTCAGGTGGAAGTTACGACGGACAAGTCGGTTCGATGGGAGCAATCGAAGTCGCGCAAACTCTGGTGGAAAATAATGTCAAACTAAAGCATCCGCTGGAAGTTATCATTTTTCAAAACGAAGAAGGTGGAACGACGGGAAGTGCCGCTATTTCCAGAGGCTTAACGGAAAAAGTTTTGGACCAACTCACTAACAGCAAAAAAACGATTCGTGAAGGTATCAAATTTATCGGCGGCAATCCTGATAAGCTCGCCGAAGCAGTCCGCAAAAAAGGCGATCTTGCCGGTTATGTCGAACTTCATATCGAACAGGGCGGCATTCTGGCGCAGGAGAAAATCAATATCGGTGTCGTCGAAGGCATTGTTAGTGTTAATTGGTGGGATGTCACTATCGAAGGTTTTGCCAATCACGCCGGAACGACTCCGATGAACCAACGCCACGATGCACTTTTGGCGGCGGCAAAATATATTGAGGCGGTTAACCGAGTTGTTACTTCGATTCCCGGAAGACAGGTTGGAACGGTAGGAAAAATTCAGGCTTTTCCGGGAGCCTACAATGTTATTCCGGGGAAAGTTCTGACAAGTCTCGGTTTGCGTGATTTGGATGCGGAAAAAGTTAAGTTGATGTTTGAGAAAATTCAAGCCGAAGTTCGCCAGATCGAAGCTTCAACCGGAACAAAATTTGAATTCAAACAAGTTAATTCTTCAAAACCTGCTTTAACGGATAGGCGTTTTCAGAGTGTTATCGGCGATTCTGCCAAAGAATTAGGTTTAACTACAAAATTATTGCCGAGCGGCGCAGGTCACGATGCGCAGGAAATTGCCGACCTCTGCCCGATTGGAATGATCTTTGTGCCGAGCCGGGACGGAATCAGCCACAGTCCGCGCGAATTTTCAGAACCTGCGGACATTACCAACGGCGCAAATGTGTTGCTACATACTTTGTTGAAGTTGGATACAGCAGTTTAATTTTGATTGGAAAGACTTTCAAAGTAAAAATTATGAGAAAAACAATTTTGCTATGTGTAAGCATTTTAATATTTAGCGTTGTTGGGCTGTGTCAGAACAAAGTCGAATTACTTGATAAATATGTTGAATCGGCTCGCAATCAATGGCAGGTTCCGGGTCTGGCGATCACCGTTGTGCAGAATGGAAAGGTTGTTTTCTCCAAAGGCTACGGCGTGCGTGAACTTGGTAAAAATGAACCGGTTACAACCGAAACGCTTTTTGGTGCAATGTCCACTACCAAGGCGATGACTGTTGTTGGGTTGGCGATGTTGGTTGATGAAGGCAAAGTAAATTGGGACGACAAGGTTATCAAATATCTGCCAAATTTCCGCATCGGTGATCCTTACATTACCAACGAATTGCGGGTGCGCGACCTTTTGACGCACAACGCGGGACTTGGCAACGCCGATTTTCTCTGGGATTGGACACCTGAATTATCATCCGATGAAATTCTCAATCGGATGCAGTTTGCCACTCCTGCCTATTCGTTGCGGAGCAGTTTTATCTACCAAAATATCATGTATCTGGTCGCCGGAAAGGTGATTGAGAAAGTGAGCGGGATGCCGTGGGAAAAATTTATCAGCCAACGCCTGTTTGCGCCGCTTGGAATGAAAAACACTTTTCCGAATCTGGCACTTTCCCAAAAATATCAAAATCGCTCCGTTGCACACTTTGATATTAAAGGCAAAATTCAGGTCATCACCGAATCATCGGCGGATCAAATCGCTGCTGCGGGAGCGGTCTGGTCAACGGCTAACGACATTGCCAAATGGGTGGAATTTCTACTTGAAAACAAAGATGCCAGTGGCAAACCACTGCTCAAGCCCGAAACTTTGAACGAGTTATTTAAGCCGCAAACAATGGTCACGCCAAGCCAATTTTATCCGACCGCCGCGATTACCAAGCCGCATTGGATGACCTACGGATTAGGCTTTTTCCAACACGATTATCGCGGCGAGATGGTCAATTTTCACACGGGCAGTCTTGCCGGACGCACAGCAATTATCGGCTTATTGCGCGACAAAAATTTAGGAGTTTATATCTTTGGCAATCTCGACCACGCCGAAGTCCGCCACGCCTTAATGTATAAAGTTTTCGACCTTTTTGCCTTCAACGACAACAGCCGAGATTGGAGCAGCGAATTCAAAACACTCTATGACGGAATCAAAGAACAGGGCAAAAAACAAGAAGCTGAAATTAAAGCCAAGCGCGTTCTGAACACAAAACCGAGCCTGCCCCTAAGCACATACACAGGAAAATATTCGTCGCCTTTCTACGGCACAGTTGAAATTGCTTTGGTTGACGGAAAACTGAAGGCGATTTTCAGCAAAAATGTCAGTGCGGAACTTGGTCATTGGCAATTTGATACATTTATGGGAGCGTGGAATAAAAGCTGGGACGGCGAGAGTTTATTTACATTTCAACTAAGCCCTGTTTCAGCCGAAGTAGTTTCAGTTTCTGTGGACGGTGCAGTTTTAAATAAAGAACCGAAAAAATAACAAATCAGATAAAAATCAACATATGCCAAACAAAATTAACTATTTACGTTTTATTTTACTAATTACGCTTTGCTTTATCTTTTCAAATATCGCTTTTTCGCAAGGCAAAGAACTCATCACGCACGAATCAATGTGGCTGATGAAAAGAGTCGGCGCACCGGTTCCGAGTCCTGACGGAAAATGGGTTGTTTTTTCGATGACCGAGCCTGCTTATGACGAAAAAGATCAAGGCTCGGATTTATGGATCGTTCCTGCGGATGGAAGCGCAAAGCCGCGTCGTTTAACTTTTTCCAAAGTGGGCGAAAGCGGCGCAGTTTGGTCACCCGATGGCAAAAAAATTGCCTTTTCTGCAAGGCGCGAAGGCGATGATGCCGCACAAATTTATATTCTCAATGTCGAAGAAGGAGGCGAGGCGATTCGCGTTACAAACATTTCGACAGGCGCACGCAATCCAAACTGGCGACCTGACGGCGGCGCGATCTTGTTTGCTTCCAGCGTTTATCCCGGCACTATGAATGACGATGATAACAAAAAAGCCGCGACGGAGCGCAAAAATCGTAAATACAAAGCCCGCGTTTTTGATAGTTTTCCGGTTCGCAACTGGGACAGATGGATTGACGAAATGCAGACGCATCTTTTTGTGCAGGAATTACAGGAAGGGGCAAAAGCTAAAGATTTACTGGCAGGAACGAAACTCGTCACAGAAAAGGGATTCGGCGGCGCAATCGGTAGCGGTAATGACGAAATCGGCGCAACCTGGTCACCCGATGGAAGTTCGGTTTTCTTTAATGCCACAACTGACCGCACCAACGGAGCTTTTGCCGAAACAACGATGGAGATTTTCCAGGTTTCCACTAACGGCGGCGAACCGAGACAAATCACTAAAGCCGACGGCAGTTACGGTCGTCCGACTTTCAGCCCTGACGGCAAAACTCTTTATGCTACTTTTAACCCAAACACTGAAAAAGTCTTTAACATCAGTAAATTAGTTTCGATTGATACCGCAACGGGCAACCATAAGGTTTTAACTGCAAACCTTGATAACAGCGTCAACAGTTTTGCCTTTACACCCGACGGAAAAACTATTTATCTGACGGCGGAAGATGCGGGTTTGGAAAAAGTTTATTCGATGCCTGCGACCGGCGGAAATGCCACGTTAGCGATGGAACAAACTAAAGGCTGCTACACAAATTTGGTCATTCCTGCCAAAGCGAATGCCGTTTTTGCCAATTGGGATAGCGCGATCAATCCGCCCGAAATTTTCAAACTCGATTTGGCAAATAAAACAAGTAAAGCCTTGACCGAATTTAACAAGGACGCTCTGGCAAAATGGGATGTTGCGCCCGTTCAGCATTTTTGGTTCACGAGCAAAGGCGGAAAGAAAATCCACAATATGCTCGTTACTCCGCCAAAATTTGATTCGTCGAAAAAATATCCGTTGATCGTTTTAATGCACGGCGGACCGCATTCGCAATGGCGTGATAATTGGGGAATTCGTTGGAATTATCACATGATTGCTTCGCCAGGTTATGTTGTGCTTTTGACCAATTACACGGGCTCAACCGGATTCGGCGAAAAATTCGCGCAGGATATTCAAGGCGACCCTTTGAAAACTCCGGGCGATGAGATAAATCAAGCCGCTGACGAAGCTATCAAACAATTTTCGTTTATTGACAGCAATCGTCAATGCGCAGCGGGTGCCAGCTACGGCGGACATTTGGCAAACTGGATGGAAGCCACGACCACTCGTTACAAATGTATCGTAGCCCATGCCGGATTAGTTAGTCTCGAATCACAATGGGGAACGAGTGATTCAATTTATGGACGCGAAAAAAACTTAGGTTCACCGCATTGGGAAGGAGCTAAGATCTGGAAAGAACAAAGTCCTTCAAGCTATGCCAAAAACTTCAAAACTCCGATTCTGGTCACGGTTGGCGAAAACGATTTTCGTGTGCCGATCAATAATTCATTAGAAAATTGGGCAATCCTGCAACGAATGAAAGTTCCAAGCCGTCTGATTGTTTTTCCTGACGCAAATCACTGGATTTTAAAGGGTGAAGACAGTAAATTCTTTTATTCGGAGTTGTTAGGTTGGTTCAAAAAATATTTATAATTTGCTCTCAAATGGGAGATGTATGAGTTTACTTGAAACAAAAAAACGCGAAAACATTATCAATCGAATTAATCAATTGAGCGGCACAGAATTAGCCAATTGGGGTAAAATGAATGCTAACCAAATGGTTTGCCACGTTACCGACCAATTCAGAATCGCGCTCGGAGAATTGGGGCAACCTGAAAAAGATGCAGATTTTATGGGGCGAACCGTAATTAAATTTTTAGTTCTCAACGTAATTTCTATTCCTAAAAACGTTCCGACCTCGCCCAAAATTGACCAGGCGGAAGGAAAAGGCACTCCGCCAACCGATTTTGAATCTGATAAAAAAGTTTTACTCGATTATATCGAAAGATTTTACTCAACTCCAGAAGATTTTGCGTGGACTCCGCATTTCAAATTCGGCAAATTGAGCAAAAAAGAGTGGGCAATTCTGGCTCATAAACATCTTGATCATCATTTAAAACAATTCGGCGTGTAATTTATGAAAATAAAGTTTTTAATAATCTTTTTATTTTTTTCTTTTGCTGTTTCTGCTCAAAATAGCGAGGATGACCGCAAAATGAATCAGCCTTTTGAGCCTTTCAAAATCATCGGCAATATTTATTATGTTGGAGCTTCGGACGTTACTTCATTTCTGATTACCACTCCGAACGGTCATATTTTGATTGATGGCGGATTTGAAGAAACAGTTCCGCAAATTAAGGCCAATGTCGCCAAACTCGGATTTAAGCTCGAAGACATCAAGATTTTGCTTATCAATCACGCGCATTACGACCATTGCGGCGGTTTGGCAGAGCTTAAAAAACTGACCGGAGCGCGTCTTTTTGCCAGTCCGCCCGATGCCCCGGTTTTAGCCGATGGTGGAATGAGTGACTTTCGTTTTGGGGGTGAAAAGCCGTTATTTACTCCGGTCAAAGCAGATAAAATTCTGAAAGACCGCGAGAAAATAAAGCTCGGCAATGCAGTTCTAACTACCTATTTCACCTTTGGACACACTAAAGGCGCAACCAGTTGGACAATGGATGTTTCGGAAAACGGTAAAAAATACAAAGTCGTTTTTATGAGCAGTATCACTACACTCGATTATTCTTTCGTCAATAACTCAAAATATCCGGAGATTGCCAAAGATTTTGCCAAAACCTACCAAACACTAGGCGGAATCAAAGCAGATGTGTTTTTGGCTTCGCATGGCGGTTTCTTTGATCTGTCCGAAAAAGCTGAAAAACTTCGCGCCGGTGCCAAACAAAATCCTTTTATTGACCCGAAAGGCTATCAACGATTTGTTTTGCGAATGACAAAAGCTTTTGAGGATAAACTGAAAGAGGAACAAGCAAAATAAAAAGCGAAAGTTTTAAGTTCCTTTCGCTTTTTGATCTCTAGTTTGCTCCCCTTTTAGATTGGTTTGATTTTTACTCTTTCGCCCGTAAAAGG
>DAORIL010000112.1:0-13399 GCA_035438525.1 Pyrinomonadaceae bacterium | reverse complement strand
GAAAAAAAGGGAAAAACGAGCAGAGGTTGTGGGTGGTGTGTAAGCGTGTTTGTGCGTTTGCGTTAAAATAGAAGAAAGCTGTACAAAAATCAGAAACGTGATTAACGAAAGGTTGAACAAAAGTTTAAAGAGGAGAGAAGAATGGTAAAAAAGAAAAGATTCGACCGTTACAAGTTGAAACAGACCATTGTTTAAGCGTGCGAGTCATTTGGACAAAATCCGCATCCTGTAAACGTAATTGTCCGAGCGGATCGGTTAAATGCGCGTCAAAACCTGCCGAAATCATTATCAAATCCGGCTTGAAATTTTGGTTGATTTCACCGATTGCCGCATTAAACATTCGTTTTTGCTCACCCGGATTAGTCTCCGCTTTAACTGGAACATTTTTGGTGTAACCCAAACCTCGGCTAAATCCCGTTTCTCCCCGCGCACCTGTTCCCGGATACCACGGATATTGGTGCATCGAAAAGAAATAAACAGACGGATCATCATAAAAAATTCCCTGTGTTCCGTTGCCGTGATGGACATCCCAATCAATAATCGCTACGCGCTCAATTTCTTTGTATTTGTTCTGAGCATAACGCGCCGCCACTGCAATATTATTAAAAAGACAAAAGCCCATCGCAGTTTCCGCCGTCGCGTGATGTCCGGGCGGACGCACTGCGACGAAAACATTTTTTGCCTCGCCTGTCATCACCGCATCAACTGCCCGACACGCACCGCCAGCCGCGTAAAGTGAAGCGTCAAAAGACTGCATCGAAATTGTCGTATCTGCATCCAATCTGTCCAAACCCTTTTCAAAAGCGGTTTCTACTTGTTTAAAATGTTCTTTGGTATGCGCCGCTTGGATCAAACCTTTGGAAGCCTGTGTGGGCGTAATTTCCAATAAACTATCCCAAAAATTTTGGTCGCTTTTCAAGGCGTTCATCACAACTTCATAACGCTTCGGCGTTTCAGGATGTCCAAAACCTGTGTCGTGCTTTTGATAAATCGGATGATGGATTAGTGCTGTTTTCATATTTATATCAAGATTATCACAGATGTCTTTTGCAATAAAAAATGCTATATTTCAAACGAATATGAATCGTGCAATTGCTAAAACCAAACTTTTCGGTGAAAGTCTGCAAAGGCACAAGGTTTCGGCATTTACTTTGAGTGAAAGATTCTATTCGCCGTATTTCTCAACGCCCAAACATGCGCACGACAATGCCTTGTTTTGTCTTGTCTTAAAGGGAAGTTATACCGAAACTTACGGCAGAAAACGGCTTGATTGTCTTCCTTCGACTTTACTTTTTCACGCCGGAGATTTTCCGCACGCTGAAAATTATCATAAAAATGGGGGACATTCTTTTATCATCGAAATTGAAAAAAAATGGCTCGAAAATATCCGCGACCAAATCAACTTTCCAACCTTTTCGATTGATTTCAAAAACGGAAACCTGCCACAGCTCGGCGCAAAACTTTATCAGGAATTTCGTAGGTTTGATGCGCTTTCGCCGATGATTATCGAAGGTTTGATGCTCGAAATTGCGGGAGAAACGGCGCGGCAGACTTTTGAAAAAAAGAATCAAATTCCAAGGTGGTTAAAAAATGTCGAAAATCTTTTACAAGAAAGATTTAACGAAACTTTATCACTTTCGGAAATTGCCGATTTTGTCCAAATTCATCCCGTTCATCTCGCTCAAAGTTTTAGAAAATTTCGCCAAACTACAATCGGAAATTACCTCCGCGAAATTCGTCTGGAAAATGCTAGAAAAGATTTAATTGGAACAAACAACACGCTTTCAGAAATTTCTTTCAATAACGGTTTTTCCGACCAAAGTCATTTTTCCAGACTTTTCAAACAAAAATTTGGTGTCACGCCAAGCCAATTTCGGCAAAATTTCAAATCATAAGAAACGAAAAGTTAAAAGTTAAAAATTAAAAGTGCAAAAAGCGGACTTTTTTAATTTTTAATTTTTAACTCATTTTCTTAATCCTATTCAAATTTACTAATTCTATTCAAGAATTTCCCACCAAATTGCCTAAAATAATCCTGTGCAAAGAATTCGTGTCATAGATTCACATACAGCAGGCGAGCCGACCCGCGTTGTGCTCCATGGTTTTCCCGATTTGGGCAAAGGCTCGATGGCGGAACAATTAAATATTTTTCGTCAAAAATTCGACCATTTACGAAATGCGATTGTTAATGAACCGCGCGGACATTCGGCGATTGTCGGTGCATTGTTCTGCGAATCATCGGATAAAAGTTGCGACGCGGGGGTAATTTTTTTTAACAATGTCGGCTTTTTGAAAATGTGTGGTCACGGGACGATTGGTTTAGTAAAAACGCTTGAATTTTTGGGAAAAATTAGCGTCGGTAAAACCCGAATCGAAACGCCCGTTGGAATTATCGAAGCCGATTTGGACGCAGATGGTTTTGTGACAATTACTAATGTTCCAAGTTATCGTTACGCCAAAAATGTTGAAATAGAAGTAGCAAATTACGGCAAAATCCGAGGCGATATTGCGTGGGGCGGAAACTGGTTTTTCTTGATTGAAGAGCATTCATTAAAACTAGAACTCACTAATTTGCAACAGCTTACAGAGTTTACTACCAAAGTTCGGGTTGCACTGAGTAATAACGGATTTACAGGCGAAAATGGTCAGGAAATTGACCACATCGAAATCTTTTCCAAAACCGAAAATGCCGATAGCCGAAATTTTGTCCTGTGTCCAGGCATCGAATATGACCGTTCCCCGTGCGGAACAGGCACTAGTGCAAAACTTGCCTGTTTGTATGAAGATGGGAAATTAGGCGAAGGCGAAATTTGGCGACAAGAAAGTATCATCGGCAGTATTTTTGAAGGAAAAGTAAAAATTATTGACGGTAAAATCATTCCCCAAATTCGCGGAAACGCTTTTATTACAGCAGATAACGAATTGATTTTGGATGAAAACGATCCATTTCGATTTGGTATAAGCTAGTTTTTACCGCAGAGACGCGGAGTTTTTCATTTTTTCTCTGTGTCTTTGCGTCTCTGCGGTTTAATTTATGGTTTTCGATATTGCAATCATTGGCGGAGGAATCATCGGCGCGGCGTGTGCGTATCGGCTTTCGCACGAAAATCTGCGGATTGCGGTCATTGAATCAAACGAAATTGGAGGTGGAACGACTGCCGCGGGAATGGGGCATATTGTCGTGATGGATGACAGTGAAGCCCAATTTGCGCTGACCAATTATTCACAAAAACTCTGGAATGAATTTGCTCAATATTTGCCTAAATCAAGTGAATACGAATTTTGCGGCACGATTTGGGTAGCTTCTGATGAAGAGGAGATGCAGGAAGTTTTTCGAAAAAAAGAATTTTATGGAAAACGAAATGTTCAAGCAGAAGTTTTGGACGAAAAATCTTTGCGCGAAGCTGAACCGAATTTGAGAGAAGGTTTGGTCGGCGGTCTTTTGGTGCTGAATGACAGTGTGGTTTATCAGCCTTGTGCGACGAATTTTTTGATCAAAAAAGCCAAAAGGTTAGGAGTAGAAGTTTTTCTCGGTAAAAAAGCGTTCGAGATTTCAGAAAATGGAATAAAGCTGGAAGATTCAACAATTATCAATGCTAATAAAATAATAATTGCTGCCGGAATCTGGTCAGATGAGTTGTTAAAAGGCTTACCAATCCATAAGAAAAAAGGTCATTTGATAATTACGGAACGTTATCCGAATTTTGTTCGGCATCAGTTAGTGGAACTTGGTTATTTGAAGTCGGCTCACACTAGCGAAAGCGATTCGGTGGCTTTTAATGTCCAACCGCGTATTACAAATCAAGTTTTAATTGGCTCATCACGCCAGTTTAATTCGGATAATAAAGCGATTGATTACAATATTTTACAGCAAATGACTGATCGCGCGTTTGAGTTTATGCCGAAATTAAAGCAACTTTCAGCAGTTCGGGTTTGGACAGGTTTTCGTCCTGCTACGCCCGATAATTTGCCTTATATCGGTCAACATTCAAATTTTGAAAATATTTATCTGGCTTGCGGACACGAAGGTTTAGGAATTACAACTTCGCTTGGAACGGCGGAATTGATTGCGGATGAGATTTTAGGACGAGATTCTGAGATTGATCGTAAGCTATATTCGCCAAAAAGACTAGGAAATTAGCCCGCGAATAAACGCGAATTGACGCGAATGATTGAACTACTTGTCAACAATAAAACCATTTCGGTCGTCGAAGGGAGCACCGTAGCGACAGCAGTTTTTATAAGTAATGCAGAAAACTTTCGCCGTTCAGTTTCGGGCGAACCGCGTTTTCCTTTGTGCGGAATGGGAATTTGTTTTGAATGTCGCGTCACAATTAATGGTGTGCAACATCAAAAAAGCTGCCAGATTTTAGCTGAAAATGGAATGATAATTGAAACTGATGAATAAATTTGAATCAGAAATTTTAATTATCGGTGGCGGCGCGGCAGGTTTAGCGGCGGCAGTTTCGGCTTTGAACAGCAAAGTCTTAATTGTTGATGATAATCCGAAATTAGGTGGACAAATTTGGCGTGCGGAACTTGGAAAAATCAAATCGCCGGAAGCGCAAGAATTGATTGAAAGAATTGAGCAAAAACAAGTCTCAATTTTGAATAATGCCTCAGTTTTTGCCCAAAAAGATGAAAAAACTCTTTTAGCCGAAACTCTAAACGGAACAGTTGAATTACAATTTGAAAAATTGATTTTAGCTACAGGCGCACGCGAAAGATTTTTGCCTTTTCCGAATTGGACTTTACCGAATATTTTTGGCGCGGGCGGTTTGCAGGCATTGGTCAAAAATGGACTATCAGTTGAAAATAAACGAGTTGTTGTTGCAGGAACAGGTGCATTATTGTTGGTAGTTGCAGAATATTTAAAGTCAAAAGGCGCGAAAGTTTTATTGATCGCTGAACAAACTTCTGCGAAAAACTTGGGTAAATTTGGTTTTAGTTTATGGAAACAACCGAAAAAAATTGCGCAAGCGATTTCGTTGAAAACGAGACTTTTTGGAGTGAAATTTTTGACTGATTGCTACATCGTTTCTGCCGAAGGAAATGGAAAGTTAGAAGCCGTAAATTTAACTCGCAACGGCAAAACCTGGCAAATCGAATGTGATATGTTGGCTTGCGGTTTTCATCTGGCGCCGAACATTGAACTTGCTTCGATGCTCGATTGTAAAATTGAAAATGGTTATGTTGTGGTTGATGAATTTCAACAAACTTCTATCAAAAATATCTTTTGCGTAGGTGAACCAACTGGAATAGGCGGAGTCGAAAAATCATTAATTGAAGGAAAGACTGTTGGATTTTCTGCGATTGGAGAATTTGAAAAGGCAAAAGAATTATTGACGGAAAGGTCTAAAATACAACGGTTTGCAGATAGATTGAACGAAACTTTTGCTTTGCGTGATGAATTGAAGACTCTTCCTGATGCCGAAACAATCGTTTGCCGTTGTGAGGATGTAAAGTTTGGAGATTTAAAAAATCACAAATCATTCCGCGAAGCAAAATTAAACACCCGTTGCGGAATGGGAAGTTGCCAGGGACGCATTTGCGGTGCGGCAACAGAATTTTTATTTGATTGGAAAAACGATTCGGTTCGTCCGCCGATTTTTCCGGTCAGATTGGAAAGTTTAGGAGATTAAAAAGAAACTGCCCGCTAAATACGCGAAAAACGCGAAAGTAAATCAAAATTAATGTGAAAGATGTTTTATTTTTAGTGTGTTTGGCGTTTTTCGCGGGGAAAAAAAGGAGATTTATAAAAATGGAATGGAAAGGCGTGATGCCCGCGGTTACAACTTGTTTTGATGAAAGTTTGAACATTGACCATGAATTTACAGCAAAACACGTTAAATGGTTGGTCGAAAACGGCTGCACGGGAATTGTCTGCAACGGAAGTTTGGGCGAAGGCGCAACTTTGACCTTTGAAGAAAAAGTTTCGCTTTGGAAAACTTGTATCGAGGCGGTTGGCGATAAAGTTCCGATTATTGCTGCAATTGCTGCACTTTCAACAGCGGAAGCCGTTGCCCAAGCCAAGGCTGCGGCTGAAGTAGGCTGTCAAGGTTTGATGGTTTTGCCACCTTACGTTTATCGTGGTGACTGGAGAGAAATGAAGTTTCACGTTGGTGAAATTTTTAATGCAACTTCGCTTTCCTGTATGCTTTACAATAATCCTGTGGCTTACGGAACTGATTTTACGCCTGAAAATATTGCTGAACTTTCTGAAGAATTTCCAAATCTGCACGCCGTTAAAGAATCAAGCACCGATGTTCGTCGCGTAACTGCAATTCGGGCTTTGATCGGTGATAAATTAGCAATTTTGGTCGGCGTTGACGATGCTATTGTTGAAGGAATTAGCGCAGGCGCAACTGGTTGGATTGCGGGGTTAGTCAGCGCGTTTCCGAAAGAATCGGTTGACCTTTTTAATTATGCGATGAACGGCGAAACTGAAAAGGCTTTTGAACTTTATCGCTGGTTCTTGCCACTTTTACGGCTCGACACCGTGCCAAAATTTGTCCAATTGATTAAACTGGTTCAAGAGAAAATTGGAATGGGAAGTGCCAGAGTGCGTCCGCCGCGTTTGGAATTAGTCGGACAGGAATTAGAAGAAACTTTAGCGACTATTAACGAGGCTTTGGCAAATCGCCCGTAGTCAGAAGCATTTGTAGGCATTTGCAGTAATAATGTGAGTAGCAAATAACTTTCCGCAAGTATCAAATGAAAAAATATTATTTATTAACAATTAGTATTTTGATACTCATTCTATCTTTAACCGGGTTTTCTGATAATTTAATTACCGATATAGGTCAAGAGAGCAATAAGGATCCTAAGTTTATAATTCACGGACTATTCTGTTTTGCGTGGATGTTTATTCTCGTTATTCAGACAAATTTTATCAGGAAAGAGAATTATAAAACTCATCAACAACTTGGAATTATCGGCTTCATCGTAGCAATTGTAGTAGTAGTTAGCTCCTGGTATATTTTTGTTGTTACTTTTAAAGGCTGGAATGAACTTATTTTCTTCGCAAAAGCTAACAGGTTTTTTATGACCAGTTATGCCGTTTTGGTTTTTATTGGATACTTAAAACGAAAAGAAGTTGAAAAGCATAAACGGTTGATTTACTTGGCAACTCTTTATATGTTGGAGCCAATTTTAAGTCGCGCCTCAGGTAATATGGGCTCTGATATTAGTCCTTTTTTATTTATTCCTGTAGTTTGGAATGCATTCTTTCTTTCCATTTTTGTTTATGATTGGGTGACGATAAAGAGAATTCATGCCATAACTTATTTGGGCTACATTTGGTTTTATGTCATCTGGACAATGGCGTTACTTTCTTAAAAAAATAATATAAATCTGTTTTAGACAAGGATTATCAAAAGAATTATGGTAATACGTTACGGAGAGTTTATGAGATTAATTGCTTTTGTTTTTCTTATTTTTACTTGTTCTTTTTTAGCTTGCCAAAGATTAAATCATCCAACCGATGAATTTTGGGGAAAAGGCGAAAATTCTGACATTCCAAGAGTCTTTGAGGCAGTTTCAGTTGATAAAAATGGAAAAGAGGATGGCAAAGGGGGTGACACACATTTTCATTTTTTAGATGAAGAAGTCGGTGTCAGCTATCAAATTTATGATTCGTCTGAGATTGCTTTACAACAGTTAAATAAATCCATTGAAACGTCTGAGAAAGTTATCAGAAAAGGTTCGATAAAAAATGAAAAAGGTGAAGAAATCGGACAAAAAGCAGTGATTGTTACAAAGTCGAAATTTAACAAAAGCAACTATTACGCTTTGACTTGGACAAGAAATTCTAGATTCACAATTCTATCGGGCGATTCATTGAAAACAATTGAGGCTTACGAAAAAGACAGAAAGCTATAAAAAATCTCCTTTTCTCTGTGTCCTCTGTGGCAAAATAATCTTATGGAAATTACAGGAACATCAATCATCGGTTTTAGTCGCGGAAACGAAAGCGATACCACATTTACAGCCTTTAACCCCGCAACTGGCGAAGCAGTTGAGCCGAATTTTTACTCGGCAAATTTGGATGAATTAAATAAAGCTTGCGAGTTAGCTGAATGGGCGAGAATTGCTTACGGCAAAGTCTCGGGAAAAGAAAAAGCGATATTTCTGCGCCAAATTGCTGATAATATCGAGGCTTTGGGCGATGTGTTGATTGAAAGAGCAACACTTGAAACAGGATTGTCTAATGCGCGTTTTGTTGGCGAACGCGGCCGGACATGTGCCGGATTGCGGATGTTTGCCGACTTGGTCGAAAAAGGAAATTGGGTTGATGCGCGGATCGATACGCCAAATCCAAATCGTCATCCATTGCCGAAACCTGATGTTCGTTCAATGTTGCGCCCATTAGGAACGGTCGCTGTGTTTTGTGCGAGTAATTTTCCATTAGCTTATTCCGTCGCAGGCGGCGATACGGCTTCGGCTTTGGCGGCTGGCTGTCCTGTCATTGTCAACGCACATTTTGCCCATCCCGGAACTGCTGAATTAGTTGGGCTTGCGGTCTCAGCGGCAGTTAAAACTTGCGGATTACCCGAAGGTGTTTTTAGTTTAATCTTTTCAAAAGGCTACGAAATCGGACAAAATTTGGTTAAAAATCCGCACGTTAAAGCGGTTGGATTTACAGGTTCGCGGACAGGTGGACGTGCTTTGATGGACATTGCCGCTAATCGTTCCGAACCGATTCCGGTTTATGCCGAAATGAGTTCGGTCAATCCGATTTTTATTTTGCCATCGGCAATGCACGAAAAGTTTGAAATGATCGCCGGCGGATTACACGCGTCCGTTACACTCGGAGCCGGACAATTTTGCACTAAGCCGGGGATTGTGGTTTTTCCGGAAACTGAAGAAACTGAAGTGTTTACTAGTAAATTTGAGGAGCTGATTTCATATACTTCGCAACATCCGCTTTTGACCGAAGGAATCCGCAATAATTTTGAAAAAATGAGCGCAGAACGGAATGTGGAGAAAGTCACAGCCAAAAATGAATTGAAAGGCTTTGAAGTAAATCCTTCAGTTTTTCAAACGGATGCCGAAACTTTTCTTTCTAATCCAAGGTTAGAAGATGAAATTTTTGGTCCGACAACACTTTTTGTTAAATCAAACAAACGCGAAGAACTTCTGCAAATCGCCCGTCAAATGGAAGGACAATTAACCGCTACGATTCACGGAACGCCCGAAGATCTTTTGGAATATGGAGATTTGATCGCAATTTTAGAAACTAAAGTCGGGCGATTGATTTTTAACGGCTATCCGACCGGAGTTGAGGTTGGCGATGCGATTGTTCACGGTGGACCATATCCTGCGACTTCCGATTCGCGGACAAGTGCGGTCGGAACTCATGCGATTGACCGTTTTTGCCGTTATGTCTGTTTTCAAAACTTTCCGAATGAGGCATTGCCGGATGAGTTAAAGGATGAAAATCCGTTGGGAATCAAGCAGATGATTGATGGGAAGTATTCAGCGTAAATTGAAATAGATTGCAAAACCGAGAATTATAATAATTCCGAAACCTAGCAAAAACGGTAAATAGCCAATTTTTCTTGGCTTTTTATTGCGGAAAATTTCAGCAAGACTTTCGTTGGCATGATATTTGGGTTTTGAAAAGGTCATTTTACCACGAGTATAAATTTCCTTTTCTTCATCTTCTTCGCGACCTTCGGCACGGGTGACGAGCGAAATTTCATATTCTTGTTCACTCTCAAGCTTTATTTCTCCAATCGGGCGAATTAGAATCTTAGCGCGACAATATTCACATCGGGCAATATTTTTCTCAATCGAAACATCTTGTAATAATGCCCCGCATTGTGGACAACTGAATGCTTTCATAATTTTGAAACTACTCCGAATCCACACCTGCCGCTTTCAGGACAAAGTCTGGCGTTTTTGGTTCATCGGGCAAAACGTTTCCTTTTCCTCGGGCAATTGCCCAACGGTGAAGCCACGAAATTCCGGCGCGATTTGTAAAAGTGTCGGGCAATTTATAGGCTTCGTCTTTCAAAGATTCTTCCAAAGAGATAAATTTATAACCGCGTTTTTTGAGCATTTTGGCAATGTCGCCAAGATAATCCGAGTTAATAAAATTGGCGTGAAGTAACAGGATTTGGTTGATTTCCCGGTTAAACAATTTAACGGATTGGCGTTCCCAATAATCCATTTTGGCTTCGAGATACGGAACATAAGCCGCACCAATTCTTTTCATTAATTTTTTATTACCTTTGTCAAAAGCATTGTCATACGCACGGGCAAAAATCCAATCGCCGTTGTCAATCGTGACAGGTGCAATCGTGTAACTATGAGCTTGCAAAAAAAACGCTAAATCTTTTTTGATCTCCAAACTCATTCCCGAATGCAAAAACGGATGGCGAAAGTAACGCATTTGTAAGCCTTTTGTCTGCAACAATTCCTTTGTGATAATTTCACCTTTTAAAATTTCCGATTCGTATTTATCCAGAGAATTATTGTGCAAATCCAAATGTGAAAACGTATGATTGCCAAGCTCTAATCCGGCTTTCAACCACTGACGCAACAGATCAACTTGCGCTTCATCGCGTCCTTCGTTGGTGTAGAGTTTATTTTCGTTGACAAAACCAATAGCAGGAACTTTGGCTTTTGCGATATGACTCAATAATTTTCGAGTGATTTCCTGACGATTTTTTAAATCAGTTCGAGTAGAAACGACGGGTAAATCATCAATCGTCACCGCAATTTGACGATTTTGGGCAAAGGTAAAAACTGCAAAAAGTAAAAGGCAGGTCAAACTGAAAAATGTTTTCATACTTTCGTGAAATTTCGTGTTTGTTCGCGGCTAAATTATTTCGCAAAAACCTGTGAAAAATCTGCAAATGCCTTAAATTCCAATGCGTTACCGCTTGGGTCAAGGAAAAACATCGTGGCTTGTTCGCCGACTTGTCCCTTAAAGCGAGTATAGGGTTCAATGACAAATTTTACGCCTTTATCTTTCAGTTTTTCGGCAAATTTATCAAATTCATCCATCGACAAAACAATTCCGAAATGCGGAACGGGGACACTATGTGAATCAACTTCGTTACGATGCACAATTCCTGCATTATCCGCGAGATGCGCGACGATTTGATGCCCGAAAAGGTTAAAATCAATCCAATGCTCGGAACTTCTGCCTTCTTCGCATTCTAATACTTCGCCGTAAAATTTTCGTGCTTCGTCCAAATTATGGACAGGGAATGCCAGATGAAATAAATTATTTTTCATTTTTAAAATTCCTTAAGGCTATTATCCAGCCAAAGTTCATACCAATCCAAGAATGTTATTCTTTCGGTTTCATTTGCCAGTTGACCTGATGGATAGATGCCGACCTCACTGCTCAGATCAGATGACCACATATTTCCGTATTCTTCGCCGTTGACGACTAAACCGATATGAACTCCGCAACCAAAATTGCAAAGTCTGATGATGCCTTGAATATGTTTTGGGTCTTTCCAAATCTTATTAAATTCATCTTCCTCAAGCTCTTCAGCTTCGTCAACTCCTTCAGGATAGACCCATTGCGCTTCTTTATGGGGAAAAGGCAATGACGGATTTACTAATTCAGATTCCGCCTTAAAATCCATATCTGCATAAACAGAATCTTCCAATTTAACTACACCATAAAATGGCCCCGCTCCGCCGTCTCCGATTTCCGCCAAAAAATGTCTATACGCAACGGGCAGCGATATTTTGTGAGACTTTTCAAATTCTTCTATTCCTTCGCTGCTTAAAACATTATTTAATTCGTATTTATGTTGTGTGGCTCCAAAAAGCCGGAATTTCTTGTCCTTGGATTTTAGTTGCTCTAATTTCTCTTTTATTCTGATAATTTGTTCCTGAAACATAGATTTATAGAATTATAGTAGAAGTCATTTTAGAAGAGACACAAAAGTTTGGGAAGTTGAGAAAGTTGAGGAAGTTGAGGAACCAGAACTTACTTCCCAAACTTCCGCAACTTTCACCATAGCTGTTTTTCTAATTTGTCTTGGCAATTTGCCTAATTGCTCCCAAATGATAAGCCGTATGTGCAATTATTGCGACTACATTCCCGATATTATCTTGATTCCAGATCTCAACTTCGGCAATTGTCCGCAAAAGATTCTCATAAGATTTTTTAACTGAACCGCGCAATGCTTCCCATTCAGTTTCGTTGACGGTTTCGATCAGCCAGCTCTGCTCCCATTTCACGGCTTCGGTTCTGCCCTTCATAAATTCACACAATCGGTCAAGATAAAACTTAGCATGTTCGGTATGAGCAGCTATGGTAATTCCGTAAACTTTTTGGGAAACTTCGGCGGCTGAAATTGTTTCGATAGTAGTAAAAAATCCAATTCCTCTATCTAAATATGCACTTGGTTGTCCGGCCGGCGAGCCTTCAAAAGTTTCGCGCAAAACTACCAAAACATCTTTCAGAAAATCGTCTTTGGCTATGAAATTTTTATCTGTATTCATTTGTGCTAATCTTTATTTTTATGCTTGAAAATATCGAAAAATTTATCTCTGAATTTGCAAAATCTCTCCACGAAGAAACTTTTGTCAAACTTACTTTAGGCAATTATAAAGGCTCGGATGAACATCTGCAAAAGATTTTGGTGCGGATGGCTGAAACCAAAAAAGGAGCGAGGCTTTTTTTTCTTTATCGCTACGACACACGCGACACGGCTAAAAATCTCGAGTTTAACGAAGGTGTCGCAAAATTGCGCGAAATACTCGGAACGGACTTTTTCGCCGGACATCTTTTTACCACTAACAACGATTTTCAATTAGACATCGGAAAAAAAGGGAAGTCGCGGTTAAATATTGCCAAACCAACATTTAAGGTCAAACCAAATCTCTCACACGACCGCGAGAAAAATCGTTACGTCCAAAAAGATTCGTTTTATTTGCAAGCGCTCGGAATTACAACTGATCGTGGCGAAATCAAAGATAAACAACAGGACAAATGGAAACAAATTAATAAGTTTGTCGAGATTCTGGCGAGATTTTTTGAAAATTCTCTACTGGCAAATAAAACTGAGATTAAAATTGTTGATATGGGTTGCGGTAAAGGCTATTTGACTTTTGCGACTTACGATTATTTCAAAAATATTCTCAATTTAGATGTCAAAGTTACCGGAGTTGATACTAAATCAGAATTGGTCGGATTATGCAACGATATTGCTAAAACGTGTGATTTTAATGGTTTGCAATTTGTCAACGGATGGATTGGCGATTACGATTTGCAGGATGCGGATATTCTGATTGCGCTTCACGCTTGTAATACGGCAACGGATGATGCCATTTACAAAGGTATTAAAGCAAACGCTGATTTAATTGTAGTTGCGCCGTGTTGTCATCAGGAAATTCGTCCGCAAATTGTTTCACCTGAAATGTTGAG
>DAORIL010000111.1:0-13414 GCA_035438525.1 Pyrinomonadaceae bacterium | reverse complement strand
CATATATGGCACGAGAAAAAATAGCCAATTTGCGTCCTGATGTAATTACGCTCGATATTGAAATGCCGCGAATGGATGGGCTTTCATTTCTCGAAAAACTAATGACGCATCATCCGCTGCCGGTGGTGGTTGTCAGTTCACTTGCTCCTGAAAATAGCGAAAATGCTTTAAGAGCGTTGTCACTTGGGGCAATTGAAATTGTTAATAAACCGGGTTCACAATTTTCGGCTCCTGATGTCAAAAATGAATTGGTTCGTGCCATCAGAACGGCCGCCAGAGCCAGAGTTGTCGCCCGTAAAAAAGAAATCAGATCTGAAAAGTTCTCAGTTCCGCGAAACCTCGAAACAACTCATAAAATCATCGCTATCGGCGCATCAACCGGTGGCACTCAGGCAATCGAAAAAGTTCTGGTCGAATTTCCGGTAAATTCCCCCGGAACTATTATTGTCCAACATATGCCACCCGGATTTACCAATTCATTTGCCCAACGGCTGAATCAGGTTTGCAAAATTCAAGTGCGCGAGGCTAAAAACGGAGATCTAGTTGCACCCGGAGTTGCACTGGTTGCCCCTGGAAACCAACATTTGTTATTAAAAAGAAGTGGCGCCAACTATTCAGTTATTGTTAAAGATGGTCCGGCAGTTCATTACCAACGTCCGAGTGTTGATGTAATGTTTCAGTCCGTAGCTCAAAACGCCGGTAAAAATGCGGTTGGGGTTATTTTGACTGGAATGGGGGCTGATGGCGCAAGAGGATTGCAAATGATGCACGAAACAGGTTCACATACGATTGCACAGGATGAAGCAAGTTGTGTTGTTTACGGAATGCCCAAAGAAGCTGTAAAACTGGAGGCGGTTGACGAAATTTTACCCTTGTTACAAATACCAAAAGCAATCTTTAGTTCACTTCATAAGACACTTATTTGATTTGCTTAAAAGTTTAACCCAATTTTCCCATTAAATAATTCAATTTATTGAAATTGAGTCTTCTTCCGGATCCTCCGGGGACTCAATTTGCAGACGTTTAATTTTTTCGATTAGGGTCGTGCGTTTCATATTCAATAATTTAGCTGCCTGCATCTTGTTTCCCCCGGTTTTGTCAAGAGTTTGCAAAAGCAATTCCCGCTCTACCTGCGACACGACTTCGGAAAAATTTATCCCCTCATCAGGAATTGTATTGGGAATTAAATTTCCGGGCGAAGGAATTTGGAACAAACTTCCCTGATGCCTGATTTCCTCAGGTAAATGTTCGAGCCGGACTTGCGACTCCATTCCGGAAAAAATTGCAGCCCGTTCCATTGCATTTTGTAATTGGCGGACATTTCCGGGGAAATTGTAAGAGATCAACGCATGATATGCTTCGTCGGCAATTGTTTTGGGCGGCAGACCGGTGTTTTGGCAAAAACGTTCGAGTAAACCATTCGAAAGCGACAAAATGTCGTCGGGACGTTCACGTAAAGCCGGAACGCGCAGATGAACAACATTCAACCGATGATAAAGGTCCGGGCGAAAACTTTTGTCCGCAATTTTCTTTTCCAAATCGGCACTGGTGGCAGCAACCACCCGCACATCAACTTTGACCGTTTTTGATGAACCCAATTTTTCGAACTCGCTTTCCTGCAAAATGCGGAGAAGTTTCGCCTGTAAAGCCAGATTCATATCTCCAATTTCATCCATAAAAAGTGTTCCGCCATCTGCCTGTTCGAAACGTCCGGTCCGGTCGTTCTGAGCTCCGGTAAAAGCACCTTTAATATGACCGAAAAGTTCGTCTTCCAACAATTGTTCGGGAATCGCCGCACAATTTAGGGCAACAAAATCGTTTTTAGCCCGTGGACTGGTTTGGTGAATGGCTCTGGCTATCAGCTCTTTTCCGGTTCCGGTTTCACCTGTGATCAGAACGTTTATTTTGTAAGGCGAAATAATATTGACTTGTTCGAGAACATTGAGCATGACCACCGATTTAGCAATAATGGGTGAATTAGAGATACTTTGTTTGGTCATCGGAACAACCGGTGCAGCAATCTTTTCAACGGCAATTTGTATAGCGCTGATCAAATGATTAAGCGCAATTGGTTTGCACAAAAAATCAGCAGCCCCAAGTTTCATCGCCTGAATTGCCGTATCCACCGAGGCAAATCCGGTCATCACCAACAAATAGGTGTTCGGATTGTGTTGAAGGCAAATCGGAAGTAATTCCAAACCGCTTTTACCTGGCAAATTGACATCAGTCAGCAGCACATCAAACTTTTCTTTTTCGAGAATCTCGATTGCTTTTTCAGCAGATTCTGCGCTTTCCACACTGTGCCCTTCCAATCTGAGCACTTCCAAAAGAACATTTCGCAAACGCACATCATCTTCAACTACCAAAATTTTAGCTTTCATATTAAATAACGACCGAATCAAGTAAGGAAAATATATTCGGGAAAAACAACTTAAAAATACCTTTAGTTAGATAGAGTGTCAACAAAATGACATTGATTTTACAGTCGGCTGACACTTTCCCAGGTGAGATAGGCTTAAATTACCAAAAAATTCAATTGTTTACCTGATTTTTCATCAAGGCACATCATTTGCAAAAGGTGGGAGCGGAGGCATTTCTCAATGGATCTATTACCTGCTGATAACGTAACAAATTTGCTGCAATCATTTTTGGATGTGCAAAGCCGACGGGCACAAGTGATCGCCGGAAACATTGCGAACGCCGACACTCCTAACTATATTGCCAAAGAACTTGATTTTGAAGATTATCTTCGCGAAGCCGCACGACAAAGCTCTCTCCCACTTTCTCAACAAAAATTACAAAGTGCGTCCGAACAAACTCGCATAATCGAACAAAAATCAACTTCAATCGGGCTTGATGGAAATACGGTGGATACCGGACGTGAAATGGCTGATTTGGCGCAAACCGGAAGCAATTTTAATTTTGGGGCAAAAATGCTTCAAACACGCCTCCGATTACTTCGCACAGCAATTCGGGAAGGTAAATAAAACTAAAATTATGTCATTATTTTCAATTTTCAAAATATCTTCGCAAGGAATGACCGCACAACGTGAGCGACTCGAGGCTGCTTCGGCAAATCTTGCCAATGCCAATTCGACCCGCACACCGACTGGCAAACCTTATCAACGGCGGGATGATGTTTTTACCGCTCAGGAATTAAATGAAAAATGGCAATCTGATTTTTCGCAAGGCAGTTTGTTTGAGGAAAATAACAACATTTCACAAACAGTTAAATCGGAAGTTGTTCTGGCAGATGAAAATCAATATGTCATGCAGTATCAGCCGGGACACCCTGATGCTGATGCTAATGGTTATGTCAAAATGCCGGATGTTGATCCGTTGGAAGAAACGGTAAATATGATGTCGGCAGCCCGTTCATTTGAATCAAATGCCACAGTTTTTAATACGGCAAAAGAATTAGCCCGTGTCAGCATCAATCTCGGTGACGCTTAATAAAAAAAATGCCAGTCCTTAATATCAACTCACTAAATTCCATTTCGCCGCTTACTTCAACCAACGGAACTCAGAAAGCCACTAGTGATGGTTTCGGTTCTTTAATCAAAGATGCAGTCGAATCAATTGATTCAACTCAGAAAGGTGCTGAGCAGGAAATTTCAAAAGCAGTGACCGGAGAATCACCCGATCTACATAAAACGATAATTGCGCTTCAAACCGCCGATTTGAAATTTCAATTAGGTCTTCAGGTTCGAAACAAACTTCTTGGCGCCTATGACGAGATCATGAGGATGCAAGTCTGACAAGTTGGGAGTTGAGATAGTAAATTGCGGATTATTTGAAATCTAAGCATTTACTGATCCTAAACCCAAAATCCAAAATCTAAAATCAAAATGGCTTCCCCCCTAACACAAATTAAAGAAATCTGGAACCGCTTGCCGATGGCAGGGCGGATAGCAACTGTCAGTGCGGCGGTTGCGACTTTGGGATTGATCGGTGCGCTTGTTTACTATGGTTCGCAACCCGAATACGGTGTTTTGTTTTCCGACCTAAAACCCGCTGATGCCCAATCAATCGTGGAAAAATTGAAAGCAGCCAATGTTCCATACTCACTTTCAAACGGAGGAACTTCAATTCAGGTTCCCAATGAAAGAATTTCAGAATTACGTTTGCAGATGGCAGGCGACGGTGCCTTGTCTGGCGGACACGTTGGATTTGATTTATTTGATAAAACAAATTTTGGCGCAACAGACTTTGCTCAACAGGTAAATTATCGCCGGGCTATTGAAGGTGAATTGGCAAAAACACTGGAAGGCATTGATGAAATTGAACAAGCTCGTGTTCACATCACACCCAAAAAAGAATCCGTCTTTACCGAAAAAGAAGAAGGAGCAAAAGCCTCGGTAATGGTTCGTGTCAGACAAGGAAAAGAACTTTCCAACGAGCGAACGGAGGCAATTGTTAGTCTGGTAGCCAGTTCCGTTGAAGGTCTGGACCCATCCAGTATTTCGGTTATGGATGCCCGGGGGAGATTATTAACTGCCGCCGGACGCAATAAAGGCGGAGCTTTTAATGATGCGGGAGCTTTTCATGCACAGTTTGAAGCCAAGCAAAAATTTGAAACTGAAAATGCCGCCAGAATTATAACCTTGCTGGAACCTGTTGTTGGTGAAAACCGTGTTCGGGCAGATGTTGCCGCAGACATTGATTTCAGTCAGGTTGAGCAAAACGAGGAAAAATATAACCCGCAATCTCAAGTCGTGCGCTCACAACAAACTTTACAGGAATCAAGGAATTCCACAAATTCAAATTCGAATGTTCCGGTTGGGGCACGTGCGAATAATCCGACAGCGCTGCCCGCACCTTCGCCTGCGACACAAACTAACGGAGACCAACGAAATACGTCAACGGTCAATTACGAAATCGACAAAACCGTCAAAAAGACCATAGGAGGAGGCGGACGGGTGAGTCGAATGACGGTTTCGGTAGTTGTGGACAATAAAGTTGTAGATGGAGTCGAAGCCGTCCGGACGCCCGAAGAAATTAAACAAATTCAGGATTTGGTGGGGGCTGCGGTTGGAATTGACCCAAATCGCGGTGATTCAGTCGTGGTTCAAACAATACCTTTTAACAAGCCGCAAATTGAAAATCCAAATCCAACATTCCTCGAACGCAACAAACAATTTATCCCTGGTTTTATGAAATACGGGACGCTTATTTTAGTCGCACTTTTGTTGCTTTTATTCGTCATCCGTCCTGCACATCGCGCTTTGAAGGCTGCTGCTAATCCTGTGGTTGAAGAACAAAAACTGCTCGCTGAACCAACAGAAACTGATGAACGCCGCGAAACCGAAACCGAAATGGAAACACCAAAACAACTTGAAGAAAATACTGAACCGGAACTGACGCCGATGATGACAGTTGCCGAACTTGAAGCTCAAATGGATTCCAAAGAAGAGGAGATTGAAGAAGTCTCGCCACTTTCTAAGGAAATAGAGCGGATTGAAGCAATTAAAAAACAAATTGCCGAACAGACCATAACTGACACCGATTCTGTGGTCAGCACGTTGCGCGGCTGGCTGAGGGAAGAAGTTTAAAAATTATCGAATTTTAGTTTCACAATATTATGTCACCAACTGTAGAAGAAGCAATTGAAGCAATTGAAGCAACGCCGGAAACTGAGCCGGTAACCAGTCTTGCCATTCGTCCGCCCGAAACAATGTCAGGGGCTAGAAAAGCTGCGATCTTGTGTCTCTCCCTAGGCGAAGAAGCGGCGATGGCTTTATTCAAAAGTCTTGACGAAGAAGAAGTGCACGCACTTTCAAAAGAACTTGCTCTTTTGCCTGATGTTAAATCGGAAATTTCCAATGGGGTCATAGAAGAATTTCATCAGTTGATGATGACTCGGTCATTTGTCACAACCGGCGGAGTTGATTATGCTAAACGGCTTTTGGTCAAAAGTTTTGGTTCAGAACATGCCAAGCGTTTGACTGATAAGGTCATGCACGCCCTTGAAGCTCCCGCCAGTTTTGAAGCATTGCAAAAAACGGATCCGCAACAACTCGCTAAATTATTTCAATCAGAACATCCACAGACCATTGCTGTTGTTTTGGCTCACCTGGAAACCTCCACTGCTTCAACGGTTTTACAGCAATTGCCCGAATCGATGCGTGGCGACATCGTGTTGCGTTTGGCTAATCTCCAAACTGTCTCACAGGATGTGGTCAAACGAATTGCTAATGTTCTTAGTCAAAAACTTTCAACCGTCAGCGGAATGAGCCGAACGAACATTGGCGGGGTTCGTGCAGTCGCTGATATTTGCAACAGGCGTGATCGCGAGACTATGCGGCTAATGCTTGACCAGATCGAAGGCGGAAATCCCGAACTTTCGCTTGAAATCCGCAATATGATGGTGACGTTTGAAGACCTGTTGTTGGTTGATGATGTCGGAATGCGGGAAATTCTGCAACGGATCGACAAAAAGGTATTGGCACTTTCACTCAAAGGTTCGATGCCCGAATTACAGGAACGTTTCTTCTCAAATATGTCCAGTCGGGCAGTCGAAATGATGAAAGAAGAAATGGATTTTATGGGGCAAGTCAGACTAAAAGATGTAACCGGAGCCCAGCGCGAAGTTGTTGAAGTTTTGCGGTTACTGGATGAACAGGGCGTGGTTAGTTTATCCAGCGGTGGAGGCGCGGACGAATATGTTAGCTAGAGTTCTCAAAAATCAGGAGACAGCTCGTTTTACCCCGTTCACTATTCCCGAAATAGGAGAGCCAAATTCTCAAAATCAAAATATAAATGCTTTTGTTATTCCTGATTTAACCGCATTTCAGGAAACAAATGAACAGCAAGAAACGGAGCCAGAGTCTTTAATCCCACCTCCTGACATTGAAGAAATTTTACAACAAGCTCAGACCGAAGCTGCCCGAATAATTGCCCAAGCTGAAGAAAACAGCCAGATCATCGCACAGGTAGCACATGATAAAGCGGTTCATGAGGTTCAACAAAAGTTTGAGGCTGAAGTAGCGGAAAAAGTAACCGAAATTCGTAATCAGTTAGTTGAAACAATTTCCGAAATTTCAAATTTGGCAAATGTAATTACAAATCGTGTGGAGCCGCAATTAATTGAATTGGCATTGCAGATCGCAAAAAAAATTGTTGGAAGGGAAGTAACCATTGATCGTGAGATCGCTTTAACGCTGGTCAAAGTTTCGCTTGGAAAATTACACACCCGTTCAATTGCAGAAGTTCACCTAAATCCTGCAGATTTTGCATTTGTCCAAACGCATCAGGAAAAACTTAACTTTCGTGGTTCGCTTGAACTGGTAGAAGACAAATCAATTTCGGTCGGAGGGTGTTTGGTCCATACGGAAACAGGCGATATTGATGCCCGAATCGAATCACAGTTTGATGAAATTGCACATGGATTATTCAGTTAAATAAAAATGCTTGCAACTTACTTACAAAAACTTGAAAAAATCGAACCGCTCAAATCAATCGGACGGGTAGTTCGTTCTGTCGGTTTAATCATCGAATCCCAAGGTCCGGCGGTATCGGTAGGTGATTTATGTTATTTGCCGTCGTCCGGCGGGTCGCGTGAAACTATGCTCGAAGTGGTCGGATTCCGGGATAATCACGTTTTATTGATGCCGCTCGGACAAATGCCCCCGGTTCGTGTCGGAGATTCGATAATAGCCGCCGGCGTCAGTAGTGAAATTGGAGTAGGTGAACAACTTTTGGGGAGGACAATTGATGCTCTTGGTCGTCCGCTCGATGAATTTGGCGAAATCAAAACAGAAATTTCTTATCCATTAAATCGACCCACAACAAATCCGTTGGCACGGGCAAACATTGAATCGCCACTTGAAACCGGGGTTCGGGTAATTGACGGAATGCTGACCATCGGAGCAGGACAAAGAATCGGTATTTTTGGAGGCTCCGGGGTCGGCAAATCAACACTATTAGGAATGATGGCAAAGCGTTCTGCAGCGGACATCAACGTTATTGCACTGATCGGTGAACGGGGACGGGAAGTTCGTGAATTTATTGAAAATGAACTTGGACCGGAAGGAATGGCGCGTTCAGTGGTAGTTGTTTCTACTTCGGATGACTCGGCTTTGGTCAGAATCCGGGCAGCCCTGGCAGCCACAGCAATTGCCGAATATTTCAAAGATTGCGGCGCAAATGTTCTGTTGATTATGGATTCGGTGACCCGCTTTTGTATGGCGCAAAGAGAAATCGGACTGGCGGCGGGTGAACCACCTTCTTCAAAAGGTTATACCCCATCAGTTTTTGCCCTTTTGCCAAGACTTCTCGAACGTGCCGGGAATTTTGATAATGGCGGTTCGATTACGGGTTTTTATACCGTTCTGGTCGAAGGCGATGATATGAATGAGCCGATTGCTGACGCGGTTCGTTCCATTTTAGACGGACATATCATTTTATCGCGTCAGTTAGCCGCCCGAAATCAATATCCGTGTATTGATGTTTTGCACAGTAATTCACGACTTTTTTCAGCCGTTGCCGAAAAAGAACATCGTTTGCAAGCCGGAAAAGTCCGCGAATTGCTTGCCGCGTATGAAAAAGCAGAGGATCTGATCAACATCGGCGCCTACCAAATGGGCAGTAACCGGACGATCGATCTGGCGATTGCCCGCCACGAAGAAATTTTGTCATTTCTGAAACAAGAACGTGATGAAGAAGCAAATTTTAACAGCTCAATCGAGAAAATTCTGCAAATTAAAACAGTATGAAAAAATTTAAATTCACTTTGCAATCAGTTCACAATGTCCGCGAAATGCGGGAAGAAAAGGAAAAACTTGTCCTCAGCGAGCTTCAGGCGGAAGTGAACAAAGTTGCTCTGGAAATTGCTCAAATCGAGAAATTAAGAAGCCAGGCAATTGAAAATTATATGGAAAGAATAAATTCGGGGGAACAATTGGATGCGGTTGAAATGGAACTTAATACAAATCATTTTGTTTCACTCAATCGTTTACAGCAGGAAGCCGAAAGGAATTTGGAACAAAAAAAACAAGCGTGTTTGCAGCAGGGTAAAACGGTGGCAATGGCAATGAGGGAGGTAAAAATTACAGATCATCTGCGCGAAACTCAACAAGCACGCCATCAACTGGAAGTTTCACGTCAGGAACAAATCAATATTGATGAAATAGTTTCGGCAACCTATGCCCGTAAACAATTATAAATAAATGATGACCATGATAACTCAAAACTTTTTTAACCTGGAAAATCCTCCGATTATTCAAACCGAATCGGACGATGAAAATTTGGTTTCGGAAAACTTTGCCTCAGTTTTGGCGGGAATTTCCATTAATTCTCAGAATCCTGATTTGTTATCCGAAAAAAGTCTTTGTCCGGATTTAAGCCAAACTGCTCAACAAAATGATGTCGTTTGCGGAATTAATCAAGATCAATTTGAGGTTGTCACGAAAAATCAATTTTCTAATTTGCCGAACTCATTGAATAATTCTGAAATAATTTCTAAAGAAACTATTGCAAACCCATTAAATATCAAGAAAATTCTCCCTGATAAATTAAATGATTCAATAAATTTTTCACCTGCATTTATAAACAAATCAATCAGTATCGAAGAGACTCTGGCAAACTTCTCGGATTCTCAAAATCAATTAAATTATCAAGTAACAGGACCATCGACTATTGTTACAGAAACAAACATTTTAAAAGTTTCCGAGGATGCTGATTCATTAAAGCAGTTAAATCTGTTGGAAAATTCTCTAACCAATAATTCAAAGTTAATTGGGACCAGTGATGAACAGACACCACAATTTCAAGAAAATAACTTAAAACCTGTAATTTCAGAAAATCAATTTAATAAATCTTCGAATTGTCTGAAAATACCTGCTGATTTAACAAAAATAAATGACAAACAGGAATTTGATAGTTCCCCAAAATCGAAACAATTTACTTTAAGTTCAACTACAACCGCTGATCCTCAAACCCAAATTTTTAAAGGCGGTGAATCATCAAAAGCGTTGTCGATTACTCAATCAAATTCCCTTGGTAAGAAGTTTTTGCCAAACGAAAATTCGGAAGCTGATTCATTCTTGTTATATCAACCGAGCCAATTTACAGATTACAATAAAACATTTGATTTGACTGAATTAGGTGAAAAAACATCAACAGATCAATCAAATAATTCCGCAAAAAATAAATTGAATATTCTTTCGACTATTGGTTTTCAAACACCTAACACTCAAGAAAACGGCTTAAATTCATTAACTTCTGTAAATCAATTTAATAAATCCCCGGATGGTTTGATACCTACTCCCGATTTGTCGGAAATATCCGATGATCGGAATTCAGGTGAGAATGAGTTGGATATTTCTCCACAATTTATTCAATCAAATTTAATTTCAACTCCCATTATTACCCCCCCGAATCAAGTTTCTAAGGATAATGAATCTTCAACGGTTTTGTCGGAAATTCAAGTTGTTAGCGATAAACAGATTTTTGCTATTGATAATTCGGCAGATGTTTCTCCACTGATAACACAAAAGAACAAATTAAATGACTCCAAAGAAAATTTTGATTTAACAGAATTAAATCAAAAAATGCCAATCAATGACATTTCAGAAAAAGGAGAAATCACTGAAATCGAAAAAAATACAGCGTTTAACGCAAAGCATTTAGAAACCGAGAATCAGCAAAATCAAATTTTACAAATAAATAATGAAAATTCTTTGCTTTCAGATATTGAAACTACAACACTTTCTGATGAGGTTAAAGCGGATTCGACGATAAATTTGGATAGAATCTCAAAAGCGGAGACAAAAACACGTTCAAAAGTAAAAACAAATAAATTGGAAACTTTAATTGAAGTTGCTCCCGCATTTGACCAAAAAGTAAATTCAAATACAGGTCAACCAACTCTAAGTTCAATTACTGAAAACATCACAAAATCTAACCCAAAACCAGAAATTGGAGAAGAAATCAAACCCGAAAATGTAGTGAAAGATAGTTTTATTTCCGATGTTCAGCCAGAAACCGCTCCAAATGAAACAAAACAAACGGTGATTAATTCCGGAGTTACTGATACAACTCAGGTTGAAGTAGTTAATCCAACAGATTCAACCGTAATTACCGAAGAAAAACCGAGCTTTGAACCCAAACTGCCAAAATTATTTCGGGAAGTTTCCGAGATCTTTGCAGTTGAAGACAAAAAGGTAGCGAATTCGCAGAAAACTACAGAAGTTGTTTTGGCTGAGGAAATTAAACAAAAAGAAATCATCGAACAGATCAAACCGAAAATTCTTGAGTTTGCACAATTGACCAATAAAAAGTCTGAACCCCAGATTTTAAGAATGCGGCTCCGTCCGGCTGAACTCGGGACAATTGAAGTCAAGCTTGAAAAAAATGCAAACGGAACTTTGAACGCCTATCTCAAAACTGAAACTGAATCGGCGCGACAAACTTTGGCGGGGAATCTCGAGCAACTTCGGGAGGCTTTGCAAAACAGCGGTTGGCAAGTTGGAAAACTGGAACTTTCCGGTAACTCCTTTTTGTCAAACGGAAATGAGAGCCGGGAAAATCCTTCGCGGCAATTTGAAATGGCTGAAAATCAAACTTCTCCAGGTAGTTTCAGTCAAAATTCAACCATCACAGACAGCTCGGAAGAAATTTCCGGGAATCGTCTGGTAAATTTGCGGGCTTAAAATCCGTAGAACCAAGAGGTAAACCTATGACTACAAATCCAATTACATCAACGAACAACAGTTCATCAACCAATTCCACTACAAACACCAATAAGACCACGGCTGACAAAGATATGTTTATGACTTTACTGGTTGCCCAATTAAAGAATCAAGACCCGCTCCAACCGCAAGACGGAGCTGCCTTTGTTGCCCAGCTAGCGCAATTTAACTCGCTTGAACAATTGAGCGGAATCCATGAGTCAATCGATAAGCTGGTTACATCATTGCAATAACCAATTTTCACTGAAAAAAACAAAAAATAAGGAGTAATAAAAAACAATATGGGATTTTCTTTTAACGCTTCCCTTTCAGGCTTAAATGCCAATTCAGATGCGCTTGGAGTAGTTGGAAACAACATTGCCAACGCTAATACAGTCGGCTTTCGCAGCAGTTCAATTACATTTTCTGATGTTTTTGCCAACACTTCGGGTGCCCGTTTAAACGGTGCAGGTTTAACCTTGCAAATTGGGGATGGGGTGCAAACCTCGTCTATTCAAACTAACCTTGCCCAAGGCACATTGAATGAGTCTGCATCATCACTCCATACTGCGATCAAAGGAAATGGTTTTTTTGTTGTTAGAGGAAGTGACGAATCACTTTCTTATACCCGGGCAGGTGATTTTGTCCTTAATAACGAGGGATATTTGATTACTCCAAAAGGCGATCAAGTCCAAGGTTATGCAGCAATTAATGGGGTCATTACTCCCGGTTCGTCTTTGACTTCGCTTCGTATTCCGATTGGACAAACTTTACCGCCGAATACGACCACCAATGCTTCGATGAAAATAAACCTTAATACCAATGCTGCCACCGGCGATGATTTTCATGCTACTGTTCAGGTTTACGATTCGCGCGGAACAACCAGAACTTTAGATATCAAATTTACCAGGTTGTCAGATGGTAGTTTTGATTCGACAGCAACTCTGGATGGTGTAGCAACACAACTTTCGGCTGATGGCGGTGCTTCTGGCAGCACCCCGGTTAATTTTACTTTCGATTCAACCGGTAACTTACTTTCACCTTCCCAATTTTCAATTCAACCGGATCAAGCCCAACTAGGCGGGGCTGTTCTGGCAAACATTGATATTAATCTTCGTGAAACAAATCCTGATGGGTCTCCTGGGGCGTTCAATATTGTCAGTTATGCTCGCCCATCTTCTAACTCGGCAAATAATCAGGACGGTTTTCCTCCGGGAGAACTTTCCGGCTCATCAATTGATCCTAATGGCGTAATTTTGGCAATTTTTACCAATGGTCAAACCCGTCCGATCGGACAATATGCCTTAGCAACATTTAATTCATCCGAGGGACTTTCAAGAAAGGGAGACAACCTGTTTGCCGAAACCTTGGCTTCTAATCAAGCAACCATCGGTGCTCCTGGCTCGGGCGGTCGCGGTTTGATCTCCGGCGGCTATCTGGAACAAAGTAACGTCAATATCACTAATGAATTTGTAAAACTGATCGAAGCCCAACGCGGTTTTCAGGCAAATTCAAGGGTTATTAATAATCTCAATGAGACTTTTCAAGATTTATTGCAAATAATCTAAAGTTTTATTTGAGATAGCCGATATGTAAATTGGAAACTTGGTTTGGACAACAGCGGATAAACAATGGACCTAAAAACAGAGTTTATCCGTTGTTAGTTTCAACAGATAAATCCTTTAGTAAATTTTAAAAAGTTTATGTTTATAATTATCGGCATTCTTGTTGTTTTAGGTTGCGTC
>DAORIL010000110.1:0-13535 GCA_035438525.1 Pyrinomonadaceae bacterium | reverse complement strand
TTATCCAATGCTTTCTTTGCAGGCACAATCGAAAGACCTCATCATATTGCTAATGCCATAGCAAAATTTGGTGAGCGTGGTTATGAAATATTATTAAAAGGAACAAAAAGTAGTTTGCCAAATATTCGTTATTATTCAGCCAGATATTTAGGGGCAACAGGTTTTGAATCTGCTAAAACTATTCTTGAAGAAATGATGAGTATTGATAATGAAAAAACTACTTTTGGCGGATTAGTTTCAACCGCAGCCCGAAAAAGTCTTAAAACACTATCGAAGATTTTAGAAGATAAAGAGAAATAATTACTTCAGTAGCTAAAGTCCAACAAGGCGAAGCAGATTTTATAAAATTGGTAGAATTTATTACTGCAACTTAATTTCCCGCACATATCTTCCGCTGTTTTTTGTTTTCCAATCGAGGACTCGGATTGTTTTTGCGTCGATCTGACGAATGTCCAAAATATTCGTAAACCCAATCAAATGTTTATTATTACCGTCTTCGTGATTGATCACAGTTCCGGCTAAAGTTGTAACTTCCCCGTTTGGTTGGACTTCAGCGAGGCTGCCAATTTGAAATTCCGTAGTAGGAGTGTTGACAAAAGGCATCAATAATTTTCCATCGTCTGTGATGGCAGCAGTAGCCGCAAACCTAGAAAGTTTAGGAAAATCGGCAATGGTAAAAGTTCCGTAGGTTTTCGATTCTTTGAGCTTTAATGTTTCGCGGTCAATTTCGGTTAAGAAAATTTGGGTTTGCTTGGTCGAATTTTGATCTGCCAGACCGGCAAAAGAACTTTCGCCTTTGAAATTGATCAAATAGAGCTTTCCATTGGGACTGCTGATCAGACGCTCATCATCTAAACAATAATATTTTTCGTTTTTGATAACCTCAAGTTTTTCCTGCCAGACATTATTTACCCGACGAAATTGATAAAGCAGGCGATTTTGGCAAAGTGTTTCAGCGTCTTGTTCAAAGTTGAGAGCAGGACTCAAATAAAAGTAAAACTCATTATCATCCATCGCAAAGATGGCAGGATAATATGGAAATTTGTAATTTTCGGGAAGCGTCAGAGTTACTTTTCCCATCGGCTGAAGTTTATCATTTTGTAATTCTATTTCGCCGCTTTGCCAATCTTCTGAATTTCGATCTCCGGTCTTTTGAGTTTTGAAGTTCAAGACAAAATTACGAAAGTCTCCGTCTTTATTGAGTATCTCTAATTGTGCCAGATAAACGCCGTCTTTAGATTTTTCCTCAAACTTTGGTAAATCAATTTCGCTGATCGTTTTAACTGAAACGGGTGTGTCATTGAGTTTGAGTCGTTTGTAAAAAGGTTGGAAGATGCGTGTTTCGAGAAAGTCATTCATTGGCGGAAAATCTTTTTGAGTTAACATAATTCGCCAACGATTAAAGTAAACCGAAATGTATCTGCGAAAATCTTCATTATTTTCAATTGCATTAAATTTCATCATATCTTCGGCATACTCAACTTTTCCGCAACCTTCTAAAACCGAAGAAATTCCGGTGAACGAAGCGCGATTTTTTTCGGGAATCAGTTGGTCAATTTCATTGATCAGCTCTAAATATCTTTGGCGAAGTTCGGCAAAACGTGCGTCCTGGGCGAGGTGAGAGACAAAAACAAAAGCAATCTGGTCAGCAAATCCTTCGGTGCAGTTCAACGGAGAATGAGTAGTCACCGCAGCGAATCCTTCACCGCCGTAAGTGCTGATATTATAGAGATAATCGAGATGATGTCCGAATTCGTGAGTAGCTAAAATGAGTTGATTGTAATTTGCCATCAACAACATCTCACGTTCATTTTTGAAGAATTTTTTATAATTGAACTTACCGTCAGTTAATAATTTACTCCAATTTGCCCAATAGTCGGCAGCTTGCGATTTTTTCGGCAATTGACTGAACTTGATCTGTTTATCGTGATTTTTATACTGATTTATTTTGTCATTATATGGATTCCAAACCCATGTGAGTTTGGGATGCCAGCGAACATCAAAGGCGTAAAAAGTTTGCAAAACCGAATCCAAAGCTAATTGCGTGTCGCTCTTTTCTAAGGACTTGTAAATATTATCGGTAACCTTTTTATCTAATGGTTTCGTCTGCGAAAAGACTGAAAACGAAAAAATAAAGATCAAAATGAATGCTGCTTTTTTCATAAAAGTTATCTCCAATTTCTAATCGCAAAAAAGTAAGGATTTTTAGCTCATTTATTTTGAAAAAAGATTATAGCAAATCAAATTATTTTAGCTTGAGATTTTTTACTGACAGATTTAGTGAGAACCGTTTATTTAAGTCCGTTTATAAATAAAAAGGAGTGCAAGTTTTTACCTGCACTCCAGTCCAAAAAAAGCTCCACTTTGATTATTTGAAGACAACTCCGACTCCAATCCGAAGATTGTTGGCAGTTCCGCCATTGAACCACATTGGATTGTAATCAACCTGGATAGCCCGAATATCAACTTTATCGCTGACCTTGATATCTAAACCGCCGCCAAAAGCACCGGCAAAAGCTGTTTCAGAATCACTGGCAACGAAACTTGGACAAACGGTAATTCCGCCGGTGCAAACTGCGTTTTTAACATTAAATCTGGCGTGACCTGCTCCAACCAAGGCGTGTGCAAATGGTTTGACTTTGGCATCAGATGAATTATCTTTGATCTGAACACCGCCTAAGAAATTGTAAAGCGAACGGTTAGTGTCAAAACTAACGGTTCCGGTCGTATTACCAACGGTGATCGGTGCAGTTGTGTTTTGTCTTTTATATGTTCCCGAAACGTCACCTTTGACTCCAAAATAACGGTGAACATTATAAACTGCAGAACCTTCAAATCCGTTAAAATTATCACGGTCTCTGAAGAAACTTTGGATGGAATTTCCCGAATCTACACCAGTATCAACCTGATTATTTGAATATCCGGCAAAAACTTCGGTTTTTTTGTAATCGCTTGATTGAGCAACAACTAAAATGCTCGAAGCAACTACTAAACATAAAATAAATAGCATTTGTTTCATTATTAAATTACTCCTAACTAAAAAAAAATAAAATCGCTATGTCAAAAGATTAAAATTTCCCAAAATCTAAACTGCAGAATTTTGAAAAGAGATTGACCTCTCTCAACATAACGATAATTGATAGATGTAATTGTTTAAGAAAAAGTTGTCCGACCTTCTCCAATTGTTGATTCAAATGCTGTGATAATTAAACTTATTGAGCTACTTTTGAGGGATACAAGATCGGAGAATTTCTGACGCTTGATGCCACGTCCCCGAGCTCATTATCAACAAACGATTGCGGAAACCAGATTTGTTTTTGATAGAGCAGCGTTTCGGCTTGATCTTTGGGCAAAGGTTTTGACATCAAAAAGCCCTGTCCGAAATCACAACCTAAATTGCGAAGCAGGCGCAGTTGGCTTTCAGTTTCGATACCTTCGGCGATGACTTTCATCTTCAAATTTTTTGCCAGTGAAATAATAGTTTGCAAGATTTCGGAATTTTCCCCGTTTTCGCCGACACTGTAAACGAATGAACGGTCAATTTTGAGTGTATCAAACGGAAGCCGGTGCAGATAACTGAGCGATGAATAGCCCGTTCCAAAATCGTCAATGCTCAATTGAGTGCCGATTCGATTGAGTTCAGATAGAATTTCAATAGTTCGCTCGGCATTTTCCATGGCAGTGCTCTCGGTAATTTCCAATTTTAATGAGGCAGGTTTTAATTTGGCATTGCGGAGCGAGGCTTCGACCGTTTCAATTAACCCATCCTGGGAAATATGTTTGCCTGAAATATTAACGCTGACCATTAACTTTTTATAGGCCGGAGAAATTTTTTGCCATTTTGCAATTTGATTGGTGGTTTGTTCCAAAATCCAATTTGTGATTTGGATAATTTGTCCGGAATCTTCGGCAATCGGAATAAATTGAGCCGGAGAGACAAATCCAAAAGTCGGATGATGCCAGCGTAAAAGGGCTTCAAACCCGATAATTCCACCGTCCTTGAGCGAAATGAGCGGTTGATAGAACATCGAAAGCTCGTTTTTTTCTAAGGCAAAACGCAGATGTGATTCGAGTTTTATTGTTTCTAAAACCTTTGAACGCAAGTCTTTATCAAAGACAGCAAATGGAAGTTCTCTTTCTTTGGCAAAATGCATCGCAATATCTGCATCACGCAAAATATCTTCAGGTTTCTGATGTTCAAAATCAAATGGTGAAATTCCGATCTGGACATCGGTAAAAATCTTATGTCCGTTGAGTGAAAAGGGCTGTGTGAGTTTTTGATGAATTTTTCGGGCGTATCTTTTAGCTTCTTCGGGAGATTTGAGGTCGTTGAGGATGACGGCAAACTCGTCTCCGCCAAGTCGGGCGACTGTATCCTCCATTTTAACTGCTCTTAAAAGTCTTTTAGCCACCAGCATCAAAACTTTGTCACCGATAGTATGACCCAGCCGATTATTGATATTTTTGAAACGTTTAAGGTCTAAGAACAGAACATAATATTTGTTGGAAATATCAATTCCAAGTTCGAGCAGCAGATTGAGACGTTCAATTAAATAAGCACGATTTGGAAGTTTGGTTAAAGTATCGTAGAAGGCAGTTTGTTCCAGCGCATCATTACTTTCCTGCAATTTTTCACTGATTATTTCTTGATTAGCCAGAGATTTGCTAAGTTCTTCGGCATATTTTTCAGCTTGTTCAGCGCGAACTCTCTCTGATTCAGCCTTTTCTTGTTGAGCCTTTTCTGCTTCTTCGATTGACGTAGTCATATCATTAATGACTTTGCGATAATTGAAATAAGCGATAACTAAAACCGATAGTGCGATAATAGTCGCAAAATAATCGCGATTATTGATTAGTTTGAATGCAACTCCAGCCAGAGTAGCTCCGGCAATTTGAGTTATTGAAATCGAAAACCCAGCTTTCTTCCAAGCTGTCCAAAAACTATTTTCATTTTTAAGAGACTGGAATATGGAAGCAAAAATCGAATTAGAAATAAATTGAGTTAATGCGAGAAGACCAAGTGTTGTAAACAAACTTGAAGTGCTATTTGGGTCAAATCTAACCCCTGTATAATTAGAAAAAGCGAGCCAGGCTTGATAAGTAATTGTGGTGGTTAATGCTAGAGAGGTCACGTTAAATGAGATTGTATAACGACTGAACACAACTCCTTGGCGTTTCAACACATAACAAGTAGAAATCATTTCAAAAGTTGAAATGAAAATTGCTTCTTTACCACCAAAAAGTAAAAAAGCAAGAAATATCATTGAATCGGAAAAGCTTAAGACTACGTCGGTGCGAGGGAGTCGCAAATTCATCCGAGAGGCAAGCGTTAAAGTGAAAACTGTAAAAAACGCAAATTGCCAATCCAACATTGCTGAATCTAACTGAGAGATAGCTCCTAGTAAGGCAATACCACCCAAAAAGATAACAATGAATTTATAGATTGTAAGTTTTTTTTCTTGACTCATACCTAAGATGAAGCACAGCTAGGATGGAGGTTTTAAGGAAGATTTAGGATTTTGTAATTTGGCAAAATAGAAAACTAAAAGAAGTGCCAGAACTATGTTAATACATCTGTGCCAAAAAATCTAGCTTTTAAATATCAAAATAACAAATAGCTTGTATATTAAGTTTACACTACAAGTGATTTTTATAAAACCGTTGCTTTTCAATGGTTTAGACTAATTATTAAAGAATTATGACAAAATGAAAGTTATGACTTATAAGTAGGCTCAGGATATGTAACGTATTGATTCTCAATGAGTTAATGGGTGAAGTTAAGTTGTTGAAGTTTCTTGGCATATTTATTGTTATCCAGAATTAATAGAAAGTTTAGATTTTTTATATTGGAGAATTATAAAGTTATGAATAAGTTAATTTCATTGGTTAGTTTCGTTTTAATGTTAGGGGTCACAAATATTTTTGCAGACAGTGGCGTAGTTGTTGGTTTTGACAGTGGCGTAGTTGTTGGATTAGTCCAAGCAATTTTAGCCTTTTCAAGTGGCGTTGTTGTCGGTTAATTTTTTTTAATTAAACTGCGTAAATTTTCGATAGCGTTAGGTAACACTCCCAAAAGATAACTGATGTCATCATTGATGTTATCTTTACCAAAACTAAATCTGATTGCTCCCCTTGATAATTCATCATCGCGTCCAATGGCGCGAATGATGGGTGAAGGCTCGAGCGAACCTGATGAGCAGGCTGACCCGGTTGAAACGGCGATTCCCTGCATATCCAGGTTTATCAGCAAACCTTCTCCTTCAATTTGGCGGAAGGAAATGTTGGAGATATTGGGCAATCTGTTTAGTTTGTTACCATTAAACACAATTTCGGGGATTGTGTCACTCACCCCTTTTTCAAACATATCACGCAACTCCCTAAGGTGTGTAGTTTGAGTAGTTAGACGGGCTAAAGCCAATTCTGAGGCTTTGCCAAAGCCGATGACGAGAGGAACTGATTCAGTTCCTCCTCGTTTTTCTCTTTCTTGGTGTCCCCCGAGATTTTGAGATTGTATTCTGACACCTCGTCCCACAAAAACTGCCCCCGCTCCTTTTGGTGCATAAATTTTATGAGCTGACATTGAGAGCAAATCGCAACCTATCTTTTGGACATCAACTTCAATCTTTCCAATAGCTTGCACGGCATCGGTATGGAACCAGATCTTTTTTCCATCTGCGCGTAATCCTTTTACTAATTGTCCGATTTCTGCTACCGGTTGAATCGTGCCAATTTCATTATTGGCAGTCATTATCGAAATCAGAACTGTATCTTCTTGGATAGCATTCGCTACATCTTCGATTTTAACGATGCCATCATCATAAACCGGTAGATAGGATACTTTGTATCCACTTTTTTCCAGATATTCACATAAAGTTTTGACTGCAGGGTGTTCTATCACCGAAGTGATTATATGGTTACCATATTTTGAATTGGCTTCGAGCAGTCCGCGAATGGCTAAATTATTTGCTTCGGTTCCGCCGGAGGTAAAGGTGATTTCATTTGGGCGGGCATTAATGAGGCGTGCAACTTGATGGCGGGCTTGGTCAATTGCTCCGCGGGCTTCCTGACCAAAAAAGTGAATACTCGAAGCATTGCCAAATTTATTGGTCAAATAAGGCATCATTGCTTCTAAAACTTCGCTGTCAATTGGGGTAGTAGCTGCGTGATCGAGATAAATCCGTCTAAACATACTTTGATTTTGACGAATTTCCAATAAAAACTCAACAATCAGTTTACAGCTATTTTATTTCATCAAAGATTAAGCCAACCATCTCATACCTTTGTGACTGAATGCGGTAGCAAATATAACAGACACCTATGAAGAAAATATTAAAAATGACTCCGGCCAAACTGGAAACTATCAGAAGAAGAGAAAGGGTAATTGCAATTGCAATCACCGACCAATTTAAGAAACCGACAATTTCTATACGGTTATTCATTGGATTTCGTCGAATAAGCCCACGCATTATTGGAGCATAATAGAACCTGAAAGCAAATTCTTTTTTCATGCTTTCCCGTAAGGCAACTTCGTTTTCTCCTGTATCTCTGAAAATTAATTTCGCAGCAAACTCATCAGAAACCCATTTATTTTTAATACTTTGGGCGTTGAGCTGCATTCTTTGAGGTAAAATATAGTTTTTGCGGTAGATCGGAATTCCTGTGTGAAAATACCAGGGATTCCAAAAAAAGCTTAAAGCCATTTCTAATAAAGCAACTGTAAAAAATCCGATAAAAAAATATTGTGAATAATCAATCATGACAACCTCGCTAATTTACGAAGAACTTAGATTGTTCCTCAAAATATTAATGTCAAAAAACAAAAAATATTTCAAAATTAAATCAAATTCATTTAATTGATTATTGATTGCATTTATATTTTATCGGATCGTTCAATAAAGTTTGATAATTAAATCTCTCAATTGATTTCAATCGTCACAGTAACTTCAGTTTCTTTCTCATCCAAATTTTGCAGTTGAATGACGAAATCACCGGATTGTTTCAGTTTTGCTGTAAAGCTTGTCGTTCCATCAGTTACATCCGCTTCGCCTTCAAACAAACTTGGTGAAACCTTGTCCGAATTAACCGAAACTTTGAGCGTTTGTCCAGCTCTCGCCCCAATGACAAAACGACTGATTTCATCTACTTTTACTGTCATCGTTGTGCTGGATGCACCTTTGGCAAATGAAACCCGTTTTTTCGGATAAAGCTCACGTTTGTTGGGTGTTCCAATTTCATTAAATTTTGAGCCATCCCATTTAAGTTTGGTTGTAACTGCAAATTCAGGACAACATGCGCCGCCCATTTCACCGACATCATTTTGCTCAACAGTAACGACACCCTCGTTTATTTCAATTTTTCGCAGTCCGCCGTAAGCTCGGTCGCCGCCTTCGATTTGGGTTAAAAGAAAAGGTTTGTTACCTTTGGTTGTATAGACAAAGGCTTCGGTAAAATTGCCCGTTCCGCCTGTATTGCAGACCGATGAAATTATTACATCCTCTTTCCCGTCACCATTTACATCGCCATAGACAAAATCATAGACCTTGAAATAGAAACGGTCTACGTAATCGTCAACCTTCTTTTCCGAAGAAAATTCGCCGTCTTTGACCGTTACCTTTTGAGTTTCTTCACCCGCACAACCCGGTTCAAAAGTAAAATTCTTAAAATCAACTTTGCGAATATCTGCTTGGGCAAAACTAAAAGTCGTCATTGAAAAAACAACAAAAACAGCCAAAAGTATTTTTTGTAACATTTTGTTACTCCTAAAATTGAAATTATCCATAAAACTTCGGCTTAGATGACGAAATTTAATCAACTTTTGCCTCGATAAAATTTACTTAAAATTAAATGCGTAGCCAACTGAAATAACCAAATTTCCGGTTTTGCTATCACCGTTTCTGACAGTATCTTTTTGAATGGTTTTGAGCCCGTAAGAAATTCGCGCATCAATCAAAAAGTAGTTTTTACCGCTTGGGATTTCGAGTCCTCCACCACCTGTCAGACCAAAGTTATTGCCCCGAATGTCATTTTTAATATCTGTTGTTGCATTAAATGAAATTGCCGGCAAAGGTGTTCCGTTGGGCGGTAAGAGGAGCGGAATTTTTCCGTCACGGTCCAGAAAAAGTGTGCTGTTTCCGCTAGTTACCTGCTTGGCATTGACCAATCCACCGTAATAAACTCCGCCATTTAGGTAAATTCTCGGTTTATCTTTTGATCCGAATTTATATTTGAGCATAACAGGAACTTCCAAATAATTCAGTTTGGCAACATTTTTAAAGTTTGCGTAATAATAAACTCCCGTGGGTAAAGCGGGAAGCCCTGCCGGAGGTTGGGAAATTGGCTGAATTCCGATTCGTTTGCCGCCTTGTCCGGCATAATTTACTTCGACCTGAAACGAAAGTTTCTTTTTTAAGCTGATTTCAACAAAACCACCGAAGTTTGGAGCAACCCGGGATTTATAATCACGACTTAATTCATTGCTCTGTTCACTGCTAAGTTGGGGAATACTGACTCCACCCTTAAAACCGATGTAATAGTTTTTTTCATCTTGTGCTAAAGAGGAAAGAAAACTAAAAACGATCAAGGTTAAGAAAATAAAAAACCTGGACATAATCTCCTCCAAAAAAAACAAAATAGGTTAAAACACTTAACTTATAACGTATTTTTACTTTTTAATAAATAGAAAATTATGACTAAGATTACTCTGTTTTCTTACAAGGCTTATTTGATGCAGAATCTGCTAATTGTTGTGCCAATAAATTTTGACTTTTGCTTGGTTTGACAATATTGGTCACACAGGCAGAATCTTTGGTGATTTTTGCCACCATCAAATAAGAAGTCGGAGGTTTTAAGTCACCTTTATCGTGAACCAGATATCGAATAATCAGTGCAATCGGATTTTTACCTTTCATTCTCCATTCAGCTTTTTCGCCAAGTTCGGAAAAATTACGCAAATGTCCCCAAAAATCCAAGTCAAAAACTGTTTTGTCAGGCGCGACCACACTGACGGACATTCGGGCATCATCATCAGCTATAGCCAAATTATAGCCGCCGACTCCCGGACATAATCCGTTCATAATTGGAAGTTTTGAATCTACTTTTACTTGACATTTATCGTTGGTTAAAGGCGTGTAAACGCTTTTGTTTTGGGCAAATGAAACGGTTGATAAAAGTAGTAGAAACGAAACAATTAATAGATTTTTAAACATAAACTCATCCTCCAATTACTAAAACGAGAGTTGAGGAAATTTAGTGTCATTCTCAATTACTACTTTTGATAAACAATTTTTCCGCCGACAATCGTGGCAACTGCACAACCTCTGAAACTGTGATTATGAAACGGCGAATTTTTAGACTTCGATTTTGTTTGATTGACGTTGTAAGTCCATTCCAAATCAGGATTGATAATGGTTACATCCGCAATTGAACCGACTTTCAAAGTTCCACGTTCCTTCAAACTGAAAATTTTAGCCGGATTGGTCGAAAACATTTCAACCAATCTCACCAAATCAATAATTCCCGGGTGAACAAGTTTTTCAAAAGCCAAGCCGATTGCCGTTTCCAATCCGGTAATGCCAAATGGTGCATTGTCGTATTCAAGATTTTTTTCGTCAGCATGATGCGGAGCGTGGTCGGTGGCAATCGCATCAATTGTGCCGTCTTTGATGGCTTCCAAGATAGCTTCAACATGTTCGCGTGAACGTAACGGCGGAGCCATTTTAGTGCTAGTATCATAACCTTCAACGGCTTCATCAGTTAAGGCAAAATGATGCGGAGCAACTTCCGAAGTGACTCGCAAGCCTTTTGATTTTGCCCAACGAACCGCTTCAACCGCGCCTTTGGTCGAAATATGTGCGATATGCAATTTTGCGCCTGTTGCCTCGGATAAAAGCACATCGCGCATGGCATCAATGTCTTCGGCAAGTGCGGGCATCCCTTTTAATCCCAACAATAAAGACATTTTTCCTTCGTGCATAACGCCGCCGTGTGAGAGCGATTTGTCTTCGCAATGGTCAACTACGGTCAGGTCAAAATCTTTGGCGTATTCGAGCGCACGGCGCATCATTCCCGCATTTGGAACAGGTCGCCCGTCATCAGAAACCGCGACAATTCCTGCCCGCTGCATTTCTCCCATTTCGGCAAGCTCCGTTCCGTCCGACGCTTTGGTAATTGCGCCAATCGGAAAGACATTTGCCAGTCCTGCCCGATTTGATTGTTCGATAATAAACCGAGTAATCGCCGCGCTGTCGTTAATCGGTTTGGTATTGGGCATACAACAAATGCTTGTCCAACCTCCGGCAACCGCCGCCGCCGCCCCAGTTGCAATCGTTTCTTTGTGTTCCTGACCGGGTTCGCGCAGATGAACGTGCAAATCAATAAAACCCGGCGCAACGATAAGTCCTGTTGCATCAAAGGTTTCAACGTCTGCCGGCAATTCATCATTTGCACCGAGCCACGCCGCAACTCGTCCGTTTTCGATTAAAAGATGTTTCCCGCTATTTTGATTTTCGGCGGGGTCTATTAGGTGTCCGTTTGTGATTAAAAGTTTCATGTTTATTTATTAACTTTCCACGAAATACATCGTTGATATTCACCATCAGTTGGTAAATATTCTTCCATTTCAAATTTAGATGCTGAATTATCAACCTTAACCTCTGTTTCCTCCTCCACTTTTAACATATAGGGGGTATGAAAAAGAATCCGCCGAATTTTTTTATTTACTCCGAAATAAACTGCTCGTTTCATTTCTTCAGCATTTGAAAATCGTTCATTTTTGTCTAGAATTGCCTTACTTATTGTTTCACTCAGTTCGAGATCAATTGGAAATCCATTACCTGTATTAAAGTTAGGTAATCCTTGTATCCAATCAACTTTATTCAAACTTTTATTATGTAAATCTTTAGAATTTTTTCCTGTCAACATAAAAATTGCAGTCATTCCTAAACTAAATAAATCACTTGAAAAAACTGGAAAACCACCAATTTGTTCTAGTGCAGTATAACCTTCTGAGTAAACTTTTGTTTGACTGTATTGTCCATTTACAATGGTTTCTTCTAAATCTTTAACCACACCAAAATCAATTAAAACAGGCATTCCATCTTCTTTGCGTAAGATAATATTGTCAGGCTTGATGTCTCTATGGATTATATTTTCGGAATGAATAAATGAAATTACAGGTAGCAAACAAATAAGAAAATCTCGAACAAAATTCCCGTCAAACACTCCATCTTGCTTAACTTTTTGTGCAAGGGTAAGACCTTCGATATATTGTTGCACAATATAAAGCTCACCATTTTCCTCAAAGAAAGCATATAATTGAGGAATTTGGTCATGATGCCCAACAATTTCTAAGATAGCTGCTTCTTGTTTAAATTTATCTTTGATAAGTTGGTAATCAGCAGGGTCGCTTGTGGAAGGTTTGAATTGTTTGACGACACACTTAGGTTCTGAGGGCAAATGAATATCCTTTGCAAGAAAGACTTCACCACATCCGCCAACACCAATTTTCTGTAAGATTCGGTAACGATCACTTAAAAGCATAGGCAATTATTCTGCAATAAACTCCGCAATTGTTTCGATTTTTCTAACAATGTTGCGATTAAATCAACCAGCAAACGAAAATCAAAAATCAAAATCAAAAATCCATTTTAGTTTGCCATAAAACTGTTTAATCAACAATTTCGCACCTTTTTCTCCTTACAGATTTTTTTCGTCTGATTTGACTAATCTGTAAAATCTCTTTAGACTTGGTGACTAGCTTTGTTAAAAAAAAATGAGTTTAACTGCAAACAACAAAATTACTGATTCCGTCAACGCCTTTGAATTTTTCTTTGGCTATTTTGGCTATTATTTTAAATTGCCCAAACGACGGTTTTAGAAAAACAAAAGCAGAATTTCTGAAGACCGTTGGAAAAATCCGACGGTCTTTTTTATTTTTTACGAAGCTAAGATTTACTTTCAAAAACAAATAGCTATAATTAAATCTTTTACTTATTGAGCTTTTATAACATAAATGAATAAACGGGTAGCAATACAAGGAGCATTAGCATCATTTCACGAAACAGCAGCATTGGAATTTTTCGGCGATGAAATTGAAATCGTTGAATGTGCGACCTTTCCCCAGCTTTTTAATGTGATGAAAACGGGCGAAGCCGATTATGCCGTTTGCGCCTTTGAAAATGCGATTGCCGGTTCGATTTTGCCAAATTATGCGCGATTGCGAAACACTAATCTCGAAATTTTCGGCGAAGTTTATCTCTGTATTGAGATGAATTTAATGGCTCTCGCCGGACAAAAAATCGAAGACATCAAAGAAATTCATTCGCACCCGATGGCATTTTTGCAATGCGAAGATTTTTTGAGCGAATATCCGAATATTCAGCACGTTGAATCAAATGACACCGCTTCGAGCGCAAAAGATATTAAGGTTGGAAATATCAAACATCGGGCGGCGATTGCCAGTAAAAGAGCAGCGGAAGTCTTTGATTTAGAGATAGTGGCATCTGATATTCACGATAATAAACGAAATTTTACCCGCT
>DAORIL010000109.1:0-13749 GCA_035438525.1 Pyrinomonadaceae bacterium | reverse complement strand
GTCAATCTTCATCTTTTACTTGGACAAATCGGCAAAAGCGGTGCGGGATTATGTCCCGTTCGCGGACATTCAAACGTGCAAGGCGATCGCACAATGGGAATCTGGGAAAAGCCGAAAGCTGAATTTTTACAATCACTTGCCAAAGAGTTTAATTTCAATCCGCCGACTAAACACGGCTTTGATACTATTGAATCAATCAAAGCAATGCACAATGAAAGGGCGAAAGTTTTTCTGGCGATGGGCGGTAATTTTCTTTCCGCCACGCCCGATACAAAATTTACGGCGGAGGCTTTACAAAAAACAAATTTGACGGTGCAAATCATTACAAAATTAAATCGTTCCGCGCTCGTAACAGGCAAAAAAGCCTTGATTTTACCACCACTCGGACGCTCGGAAATTGATTTGCAAAACGGCAAGGAACAATTTGTCACCACCGAAAATTCAATGGGCAATGTGCAAATGTCCAAAGGAGTTTTAGAACCTGCGTCAAAAGATTTAAGGAGTGAAGTTTGGATCGTTTGCGAACTTGCGAAAGCTGTTTTAGGCAAAAATTGGGATGATTTTAAGCACGATTACAACAAAATCCGTGAAGCGATTGAGCGAACAATTCCGGGTTTTGAAAACTATAACGAACAAGTTAGAAAGCACGGCGGATTTTATTTGCCGAACAAACCGCGAATCGGTGAATTTCCGACCAAAAACGGCAAAGCAAATTTTACAACGCACGAATTAACGATTCGCCAACTTGAACCAAACCAATTTTTGCTGATGACGATTCGTTCGCACGACCAATTTAATACAACGATTTACGATTTAAATGACCGTTATCGCGGTATTAAAAATGAACGTCGAATTATTTTTTTGAATCCCGAAGATATGCGCGAATTTGGTTTGAAAAGTGGAAATGTAGTTGATTTAACCAGCCATTTTGACGATGGCGAGCGATTCGCAAATCAGTTTATTGCAGTGCCTTACGCGATTCCAAAACGATGCGCCGCCACTTATTTTCCCGAAGCAAACTCGCTCGTTCCAATCGGTAGTGTCGCGGAAAAAAGCAACACACCAACCTCAAAATCGGTAGTCATTACGATTGCCAAAAATGGTGATGAGCAAGTTGGGAAGTTCAATTATGATTTTTTAGCCCGCGAAACACACTAAAAACGCGAAAGAAAAACAAAAATAATTTTAGCGTCTTTTCTCGTATTTAGCGGGCAATCTAAATAATGGATTGTGAATCATTTATCTTAATCGGCGGAAAATCTTCCCGGATGGGCAAGGATAAATTTTCGTTGGTTTTGAACGGCAAAAACTTTCTCGAAATTGCGGTTGAAACTTTGCAAAATTTTGGAAATGTTTCAGTTGTAGTTTCAGGACTAACTAATTTCGTTGAAAATATTCCAACCGTCAAAGACATTTACAAAAATCGCGGCGCATTGGGCGGAATTCATTCGGCATTAACTAATTCAAAAAGTAAATTTACAATTATTTTAGCTTGCGATTATCCGTTTGTAACGGTTGATTTGATTGAGTTTTTACAGAATATTGCAAAAGCCGAAGATGGATTTGACGCATTTGCCCCGATTCAGGCAGATGGCAAAATTCAACCGCTTTGTGCTGTTTATAAAAACGCAACTTGCCGAAAAGTTTTGTCTGAAATGCTGGAAAATTCGGATGAAAAATACTCGGTGCGCGACTTTTTGAATCGAATAAAAACTCGCTATGTCCAATTTTCAGAAATCGCCCATTTGCCAAATTCCGAACATTTTTTCTTTAACGTCAACACGTCCGAAGATTTTGATTTAGCCACGAAATTGCACGAACAAAACACGAAAAAAGAATCACTTGAAGTTGAAAAAATGATGGATGATGATATTCAAGAAGTGATGAAAATTCAGCAGGAAGGTAATTTGAGTCATTGGAGTTTTGAAGATTACCAAAGCGAAATTTTTCGACCTAATTCATTTCCAATCGTAGCTAAAATTGATGGTCAAGTTGTCGGTTTTTTTGTCGGACGTTTGATAGCTGAAGATTATTGTGCAGAACTTTACAATATTGGAGTTAATTTAAAATTCCGCAGAAAAAAGATTGGAAATGCACTGCTCGAAAGTTTTATTAAGAAGTGTCGTGACAAAGATTTAGAGAAAATTTTTCTCGAAGTCAGAGAATCGAATGAAACGGCAATTGAATTTTATTTGAAACAGAATTTTACCGTGATCGGCAAGCGAAAAAACTTTTATTCAAATCCTACTGAAAATGCGATTTTGATGGTTAAAGAGCTTTAATTTTATTGTTCGGTAAGTTCATTTTTTACTGGTTTTCCAAGTGATTCTTGAACGGTTTTTACTGCTTCTGCCATTTTGCCTTTTGGCACAGTTCCGCGAATTGTCCACGGAACGGTTGTATAATCAATGATGACATTGCGAAAGCCTTTTTTCAGCAATACCTTATTGACTTTTTTCAATGCTTCTTCAGGGTTTGGCGGTGTCGGAGACTGTCGCGGAGTTTCTTTTCTCGCTACCTTTGGCGGTTCAAAAGTTTTCAGCACTTTGACAAACAAAATGATGCTTCCATCAACATCTTTACGGTGAATTTTAATGGCAGCGATAAGGTCGGTGTTCTCGTAACTGATTGTGCGTAAAAGATATGTATGTTCGACTATTGCTTTTGAAAATCGTTTGAAGTCTCCAAAAATAAAATTAGCTTTTGGTTGTTCGATAGGTGGCTGAAAACTTGCCAATTCAATAAAAGTCGGATTTTTATCGTCAACTTTTTCAATTCCAAAGTTTCCCAAATCGCGGATAAAACCTAATTCAGAATACTCAGCATATCTATTGAATTGAATATTACCTTTCATAAACCCAATTCTTGGTGCGAAATAGAAACTGCCTTGCTGATGAGTAAAAGTATAAACCGAAGGACTATAACCTTCTCCTGCTACGATAAACTTATCAAGCACAAAATCAGGGAACAGTCGAACTGCATCTGCCCCTAAATCTTTTGCAATTTCCTTATCTTTTTCAGTTGGCGATAAAATTTCATTTTGCAAGTCTTGGAATTGTGCTTGCAATTTTTCTGAATAATTTCGCGTAGAATTTATTTTTCGTCCAAGTCGTTTGAACTTTTCAAGTTTTTGCAAACGCGATTGGGCATTGGTGTTGAGCGAAAAAAATAATAAAAAAGAGATTGAAAAAAGTAAGAATAACCGCATAATAAGTCTAAATCCTGTAAAGATTTGAAGTTTAGCTTAAAAATTGTGAAAAATAAATCAAATTATTCAAAACAAGATCGCGGCAATCTTTCGTCTTACGAAGAATATTTTGCCGGAATGGACAAATCAATGCAGCAGAAAATCGCCTTGACGACGGCACATTTTCCTTCGCACGGGAAAATTGCCGATATGGGCAGCGGTTCGGGCAGCGGAACTTTTGATTTGGCTAAACTATACGAAAACTTGACTTTAATTGGCGTGGACATCAATCCGGTGACGGTAGAATATTCCCAAAAACATTACAAATTGCCGAATTTGAGTTTTGAAACGGGCGATATTGCCGATAAAGTCTTTGCAACTGAATCACTTGACGGCATTTTGGACTCGTCCGTTTTGCATCACGTCACGAGCTTTAACGGGTTTGATGTCAAACAAATCAATCGAACCATCTCAAATCAAGTTGCTCAATTAAAAACGGGTGGCGTTTTGATAATCCGCGATTTTGTTGTGCCTGATAAGGCGGAAAATTGGGTTTATTTGGATTTGCCGAACAATGACGGAAAGGAAACAGGCGAAATTCCTGAGCTTTCAACGGCTGCACTTTTTGAAATTTTTGCCCGAAACTTTCGTTCAAGTTTGAATTTGGATTCCGGTGTGAATTTTGAAAAAGCCGATTGTCCGCGCGAGAATTTTTCGCGTTTCAAAGTCACAAAACGAACTGCCGCTGAATTCGTTTTGCGAAAAGATTATCGTGATCATTGGGAGCCTGAACTGCTGGAAGAATACACTTATTGCAGTCAGGCAGATTTTGAAAACTTGTTCAAAATGCACGGCTTACGGATTGTCGTTTCGATGCCGTTGTGGAATCCTTGGATCGTTTCAAATCGTTTTGTAGGGAAATTTTATTTATCGGATTTGGATGGAAACTCCGTTCATTTTCCGCCGACCAATTACCTGATCGTTGGAGAAAAAATCAAACCAACCGAAGGCAATCAGATTCTGGAAGGCGGAAATGCCGACGAAGAACCGAATTTTCTGAAACTCAAAGCGTATCGGCACAAAGAAACAAATCAAATCTTTGAACTTGCCGAGCGTCCTAATCAGACTTTCGACCTTTTGCCGTGGTTTATGGACGATGACGGGCAGCTTTTTATTCTGGCAAAGAAAGATTTTCCGCGTCCAATAGTCAACGCACAGCGACAGGAAAAACATTTAAATCGTGCAAATTATTCGGGTTATTTGACCGAACCGATTACAGCGATTGCGGAACGCGGAATGCGGAATGCGGATTTGGAAAAGCAGATTTTTGAGATTCTTTCGGTGCGGGCGGATTTATCAAATGAAGAAATTCTGTCAATCAGTGAGCCGACTTTTTGTTTTCCTTCGCCGGGCGGAGTTGATGAGCAGGTGGAAAGTTTTTTGGTGCAGATAAAGCCGTGGGAGCGTGAGCCGTTCGAGATTGAAAACTACTCGCCTTTCACGAGTGCGGGCGTGGTGCGCGAGCTTGATGCTTTGCAAGTTTTGCGAGCTTCGCACGTTGGCGGAATGTTCGATGCACGGCTGGAAATCAATATTTATCGGCTGTTGCGTCAACTAAAACGCTCAAACGGAGCGTGGATTGGCGCGGATATTAAACCAGTTTCGCAAAGCTTAAAGGTTAAAATTGAAGAAGATTTTAATTTAGAAAAACGAGAAATTTTTGAACCTTGCGAATTAGAAAAGGCTAATTTTCTCAAAGTCCAAACCGCTAATTTTATTGAATACGATTCAACCGGCGACCATTTGAAAAGAGCCGAATTTGAATATGTTATTCCCAAAAAACTCAGCAAAAACACGGTCACGGCAATTCCATTTTTCAAAGCCGATAACGAAATTTTTGTCGGCATCGAATACCGAGATTTACCTGCGGTGCAACGATTTACGGGGAATTCTACCCTCATCTGCGTTCCGGCGTGGCGTTTGCCGAAAACGATTTCGCATAAATTTGATATTGAGCCGTTTTTGAACGAAAAATTTGCCGAAGATTTTGGCGTAAAGATAAATAAACTCTGGGAACTTGGCGGCTCGTTTTTTACCAGTGCAGGAATTTCGCCCGAAATTATTTATCCGATGGCAGTTGAATTAAAGGCGGAAAGTTTAGGCGAAACAGATTTGAAGTTTTTTAATTTGAAAACTTTGATTGAGAAAATCGGACAAATGCAGGACGCGCAGCTTTTGATTTCGCTGAATCGGTTGGCTCACGATTTGGGGAAATAAAATGGAAGAAAGATTAAGTAAAGAAGAGGCAAGGGAATTGGTTCGGCAGGAAATTCTATTACATTGGAATATAGAAGGTGATGAGCCTATTATTCTTGATGACTTAATTATTGAAAAAGATTTTGGTTGGGTGTTTTTTTATCATTCTCGTAAATATATTGAAACAGAGGATTTCAAATATTATATCTTGGGAAATGCTCCTATTATAGTTAACAAATTTGATGGCTCCTTGAATTATACTGGCACAGCTTACGAAACTGACTACTACATAAAAGAGTATGAAAAGAAACTAAAACAGGAAGCAAGTTCAAATAGAGTGCAAACAATTTGGAAAAGTATTAAAAAGAAATTGACCAAATAATTTTTGGTTTGGTATTAATTCTCATAAGGTAATTTTAGCGACGAACAAACACAAAAAAACACGAAAAGTTTTGTCTTCTTTTTCGTGCCTTTTCGTGTCCTTTCGTGGCTAAAAAATTAACTTGCCATCGCGTAGATGTCTCTCAACACAGGGACTTTAAAGCCGAAATGTTTATAAGCCGCTGCTGTTGCAATGCGTCCGCGTGGAGTGCGGTTGAGAAACCCGATTTGGATTAAATACGGTTCGATAACTTCTTCGATTGATTCGCGGTCTTCCGAAATTGAAGCGGCGATTGTGCCGACTCCGACCGGTCCACCGTCAAATTTTTCGATGATTGACAACAACAATTTGCGGTCAATTTCGTCCAGTCCGAAACGGTCAACTTCCATTTCGTCCAAAGCTTTTTGCGCGAGCGTGCCTGTAACCCGTCCGTCTCCGATAATTTCGGCATAATCGCGGATTCGGCGTAATAATCGGTTGGCAATTCGCGGAGTTCCGCGTGCGCGTCGGGCGAGTTCGTCTGCGCCTGACGCTTCGATTTCAACTTTCAAAATCTCCGCCGAACGATGAATGATAATTTCCAAATCTTTTTTCGGATAAAAATCGAGGTGATTGACGATCCCGAAACGTCCACGCAACGGGGCGGAAATCATTCCAGCTCTGGTTGTTGCGCCGACCAAAGTGAATTTCGGCAATTCGATTTTGATGGAACGCGCCGCTGTGCCTTGTCCGATCATCAAATCGAGCGTGTAATCTTCCATCGCCGGATACAAAATTTCTTCAATTTGTGGTTTCAAACGATGAATTTCATCAATGAAAAGCACATCGCCTTCTTCGAGATTGGTCAAAATCGCCGCCAAATCGCCCGATTTTTCAACCGAAGGCGCGTGAACTGTTTTCAAACTTGAACCAAGTTCGTTGGCGATAATGATTGCCAAACTCGTTTTGCCAAGCCCCGGAGGACCAAACAATAAAACGTGGTCGAGTGCTTCGCTGCGGCGCATTGCAGCTTTCAAAAAGATTTTCAGATTATTGACGATTTTTTGCTGTCCGATGTATTCGTCAAGCTTTTTCGGACGGAGACTAAGTTCTGCCGTCACATCTTCAATAGTTGCTTCGCCAATCACCAGCGCATTTTGACGCGGCGGATTTTCTACTAATTCTAAGGGCATAAATAAAACCTCATTTTTAAATTCGTCCACAGATGAACTCAGATTTTTTTTAAGATTCAAGAACATTTTTATCAATGATTTATCCGTGTGAATCTGTGTTTATCTGTGGATAATTAAATGTTTTACGCAACTAATTTCAATTCTACTTGCTGCGCTTTTTCTTCAATTTCTTCGGTTAAAGGCTGACTTAATTTATTAAACAACCAAACCCGATAAACTTCTGCTTCGGCTGCTTTTCCTGTCCAGCGGGCGCGGTTCATCATCGTCAAACCCATTTCGAGCGTGTGATGCTGTCCGGCGCGGTCTTGGGCATTGGAAAAATATCGGTAAGCTTGTTCAAGTGTGTGAACACTTTTTTCAGCTGTTTGAACATCTTTGAAACCGAGTTTGCCGCGAAAATATTTGGTATAAACATTCATCGGATAACCGGTCGAAGTGTAAAGGTCGAAATAGTTGTCAATCAAACCTTCTTTTTGCAAGACCGAACCGACATAACTCGGTTTCGCGTTGGTCAAAACTGCAATCGTTTCAATTTCTTTTGTTCCGTCTTTGAAAAGCTGCAAAATCATCTCTTTTTTGCTTTTTTCGACTTCTTTTGTCTCAATCAAAGGAACTTGTTTTACTAATTCTAATGGCATCTTTTTCTTCTCCTTGTTACATCTGATTAGATGTTGCATCTGTGAAACAAGATGTCTCAATAGTAACTTTTTTTGCACTTAAAATCAAGTAAAAAGCTCAATATTTATCGGTGTTTAATTGCAAATTTAAATGCGAAATAATTTAATATTAAAAGAGTTATTACGGTTTGTTCTTTGACTCTGTATCTACTGACTCTTTTAAGAAACCAAATCGGAAAACAACAATAAAGAATGTAATCTGAAGAGGAGTAGATAAAACAAAACTACTTAACAAAGAGCCGCTTTCGTCATTACCAATAATCGAAATCGCCAACCACGAAAGATACAGGATAATAGAAGAAAGAAGTTGATAGGTAATTTGCTTCAGAGGGGTTGAGCGAAATATGAAGGTAGTAGAAATTAATCCAATAATTCCTATCCATCCGGCGATTATTATTGGAGTTAGCCGAGAGGCAAGCCCAAAAAACAGTATCAATCCCATTGGAATTGCACCATCTCCTGCTACGACCAAGGCAATTAAGTAAGAAATTAGTATAGCGATTGCAGTAAACATAATTCTTTACACCTTTTAAAGCCTCATTTAAAGCTAAAAACGAAGGTGTTTCACTGTATTTCCGTTGTTGATGAGCTGTTTTAGAGAATTGATTCCAATCTCCAAATGCTTGTCAACAAAGTCGGAGGTGACTTTATCATCGCTGGCAGAAGTTTTTACACCATCTGGAATCATCGGCTGGTCGGAAACGAGCAAAAGTGCGCCGGTCGGGATGCTGTTGGCAAAACCGACGGTGAAAATCGTGGCGGTTTCCATATCAATCGCCATTGCGCGAATTTTGTTCAGATATTTTTTGAATTCGTCGTCGTGTTCCCAAACTCTGCGGTTAGTTGTATAACAAGTTCCCGTCCAGTAATCGTATTTATAATCGCGGATGGTGGTCGAAATTGCTTTTTGCAGGGCAAAAGCGGGCAAAGCGGGAACTTCGGGTGGAAAATAATCATTGCTTGTTCCCTCGCCGCGAATCGCCGCAATCGGCAAAACGAAATCGCCAACTTGGTTTTTCTTTTTCAATCCGCCGCATTTGCCTAAAAATAAAACGGCTTTTGGTTTGAGTGCTGAAAGCAAATCCATACAGGTTGCGGCTGATGCACTGCCCATTCCAAAGTTGATAATAGTAATATTTTCGGCTGTCGCGCATTGCATTGGTTTTCCCGCTCCGATGACCGGAACATTGTGCATCGCGGCAAATTTTTCGATGTAGTTGTGAAAGTTGCAGATCAAAATGTATTTGCCAAAATTCTCAAGTTTTTCGCCCGTGTAGCGCGGCAGCCAATTTTCAACGATTTCTTTTTTTGTTTTCATTAGTCTTAGATTTTTTATTTTAATAGCAGATTAGTCAACCAAATACGATGCAAAATATTTTAATTGATATTTGCCAACAAAACTTTTTTCAACCTTTTGACTCCTTCTTTTAGTTGAATTTCATCAAATGAGGTGTAGCCGAGAAAAAGTCCGCCTCGCAAATTCTGACTGATACAACTGGCAAAAATCGGATGAAGTTGTAGATTTTGTCTTAAACCTGCTTGAAAAAATGGTTTGTCGTCAACGCCTTCGGGTAGCCATCCGATCAAGTGCATTCCTGAAGTTGCAGGCTCTACTTCCAACATTCCTTTAAGATGCTTTTCTGCTGCTTCAAGCAAAATTTGTTGACGTTTTTCGTAAAGTCCGCGCATCTTTCGGAGATGTTTAGCAAAATGTCCATCAGTGATAAATTCTGCCAAAATTGCTTGCTCAATACTTGGCGAATGCCAATCCCGCAATGCTTTGGCACTTGTCAGAGTTTCAACCAAATCCGTTGGAGCAACTATAAAACCTAGTCGAAGAGCCGGAAAAACGGTTTTGCTGAAAGTTCCGATGTAAAGAACTCGCCCGTTTCGGTCAAGTCCCTGGAGCGAGGCAAACGGACGACCTGCATAACGATATTCGCTGTCGTAATCGTCTTCGATGATAAAAGCTTCGGTTTCCCGCGCCCATTCGAGCAGATTAATCCGTCTGGTCAAACTCATCGTCATGCCCAACGGATATTGATGTGATGGTGTGACATAAATTAGACGCGGTTTTTGACTCTGCTTTTTAGCCTTTTCCACCTCAAACCCTTCTTTATCAATCGGAACGGGAATGATTTTGGCACCAATTGCCGAAAAGATATCATTGGTCCCAAAATAGGTTGGATCTTCCAAACAAACTTCGTCATTTTTAGAGAGAAAAATATTGCCGATTAAATCGAGAGCCTGCTGAATTCCGTTGGTAATAATGATTTGTTCCGCTGTGCAGTTTACACCGCGCGTAATCGAAAGATGAGCGGCTATTGCCTGACATAACGGCTCAAACCCTTTGGCAGACCCGTAACTAAACGTGTTTGTCGCACCAACTTTGATTTGCTTTTGCGCGATCTTTGCCCAAATATCAAAAGGGAAATGGTCAATCGCCGGAATTCCGTGGCGAAACGGGAGACTCTCACCGGAACTATAACGAGGCAGCAACATTCCACGATTTTTTACTAAATGTTTGCCGAAATTTGAGAATTTTATAACTCGCTCGGCTGTTTCTGTCTGCTTTTTTTGCGGTTGTTCGACATTCAAAAATTCTTCCGGCAAACGAGCTGCGACAAAAGTTCCCGAACCGCCTTTTCCTTCGAGATAACCTTCGGCAAAAAGTTGTTCATAGGCATTAATAATGGTCATTCGGGCAACGCTCAATTGTTTTGCTAATAATCGAGTTGCCGGAAGCTGCGTTTTAGGTTGAAGCTTTCCGTTTAAAATTGACTGACGAATTGATTCATAAATTTGTCGGTAAATCGGAACATCAGAGGTTTCGTCAATCAAAATAAATGGAACTTTGTTTTTATTCATAAAATTGGTCTATTCATTTTAATAAAAATTGGCACTTGTAGAAAGACCAATAGACAGTAAAATTGTTGAACTATCTCAGCAAAAAATTAATAGATGAGTAAAGCACAGCATTTGGCAGAACTGTCCATTATGAAAAGAATAAATTCCATTGATATTGTGCGGGGTGTGGTGATGATGATTATGGCATTGGACCACGTCCGTGATTTGATTCATGTTGATTCGATTGCCCAGAATCCAACCAACATGGAAACTACCACACCAATTTTGTTTTTCACGCGTTGGATCACGCATTTATGTGCGCCAACCTTTGTTTTTCTGGCAGGAACGTCAGTTTATTTAGCACTCAAAAATAGTAGTCTTTCAGAAACTAGAAGTTTTTTAATTAAGCGTGGAATTTGGCTGATTATTGTTGAATTTACATTAGTCAATTTTGCCTTGTGGTTTGATCCCGGGTTTCACACTATTATTTTCGAGGTCATTGCGACAATTGGCGTTGGTTTTATTCTTTTGGGTTTATTGCTCGGTCTAAAGCCGAAAATGCTTGGAATTATCGGGCTTATCATCATTTTTTGCCATAATTTGCTTCCGTTAATTCAATTTAGTGAAGGTTCAATTATCAAAACAATTTTGGCTCCGTTTTTTAGCCCGACTGTTTTGCCGTTTGCTTCTGATCGGGTTTTTATCATAGGTTATGCGCCAATTCCTTGGTTTGGGATTATGCTGGTTGGTTTTGCCGCCGGAACTTTTTTTGAAATGGATTCGGAAAAGCGAAAAAGTCTTTTTCTGAAAATCGGTCTTAGTTCGCTTTTGCTGTTTGTAGTTTTGCGTTTGATCAATATTTACGGCGATGCGGTTCCGTGGGCGTATCAGCCAAATGCGCTTTATACCTTCCTTTCATTTAATAATCTCACCAAATATCCGCCATCGCTTTTATTTTGCCTGACGATGTTGGGAATTATGTTTTTAATGCTCGCTTTAGCCGAAAATGCGAAAAACAAATTTACTGATATTGCTCTAACTTACGGCAGAGTTCCTTTATTTTATTTTCTCGGTCATTTTTATCTGATTCACCTTACTTTGCTTGTCATCTTATTTTTTCAAGGCTTTAGTTTTGGTCAGTTTGAATTTGCCTCAGGAACATTCGGCAGACCAAAAGCCGTTCCGAGCGGCTTAGATTTATGGGCAATTTATCTGATTTGGATTGGAGTTGTCGCTGCGATGTATCCGTTGTGTCGTTGGTTTGGAAAATATAAAGCGGAGCATAAAGAAAAAACTTGGCTAAGATATTTGTAAATCAACCAGAATTGAACTATGAAAAATCTTAATTTATTAACCAATATCCTAATCACCGGATTGATTGCCGGAACGTTAGACATTCTTTCTGCCATTTTTATTTTGGCAGGTGGAAATGCGGTCGGCACATTTAAATATATTGCCAGCGGTGCTTTTGGCAAAGCGGCGCTCGAGGGCGGCAATGAAATGGTTGCGTGGGGCGCATTATTTCATTACATTATTGCGATGAGCTGGACAGCCGCCTATTTTTTGCTTTATCCAAAACTACCATTTTTGAAATGGAATAAATGGGTAAACGCGGTCGCCTATGGATTAATTGTTCAAACTCTGATGAGTTTGGTGGTTTTGCCTCTCACACAAATCGCGCCGCGCACTTTTAACCTTTCAGGCTTTTTGAAAAATGCGGTGATTTTGATGTTTGCAATCGGATTACCGGCAGCACTAATGGCTGATAAATATTACCAAAATACAAAAGAAGATACTGAAATCAATAATTTGGAAGATTAATGAGCTTGAAATGAATTTAGAAATAATCGGCAGAAAAATTTTCGGTGTCGGGATGATTTATTTAGCTGTTCTCAGCCTGATTTCACAAGATTTTATCATTGGCAGACCTCCTGCTATCAATACTAATCCTGTTTTGGCGTATATTTTGAGTGGTTTGGTGATAATTGCCTCGACCTTGGTTATTTTAAATTATAAAAAGGGCGGTGAAGCCTCTTTGCTGATTGCTTTATTGATTTTTGTGTTTTCATTTTTAGTTCGTTATGTTCCGTCTTTAGTTGATGCCCCTTCTTTTGAAAGTATTCTCTGGACACTCAATGGCTACAAAACGCTGGCATTAGGCGGCGGAGCATTGATTGTTTCAGCTTCACTTTTCGAGGAGAACAATCAATCATGGACTTTTTTATCAAACGATAACACGACGAAATATTTTAGAATTATCGGGAGCATAGCTCTTGCCGTTTTTTTAATTTTTGCGGGGCTTTCTCACTTCAAATATGCTGATTTTGTTAAAGAATTTATTCCGTCTTATCTTCCATTTCGCGCCTTTTGGACCTACTTTTGCGGTATTTGTTTGATAGCCGGCGGCGTTGGATTGCTAATTCCTCTAGCTCGTAAATTAGCTGCTTTGCTTTCGGGAATTATGATTTTAGGCTGGTTTATTTTGCTCCATATTCCGCGATTTCTGACTAATATAAATGATGCCAACGATAGAATGGGACTTGGTGAATCGTTTACTTTCGTGGGGATTTTCTTTGTTTTAGCAGGACTGCTAGCGAAAAAATAGTTTGGAATTTATGAGAAAATTTATTTTTTTGGTGATTCTGACAACTTATATTACAGCTGTAATCAATGGTCAAAATATCAATCAAAAATCGAACGAAGTGGTTGTTGAAAAATTAAAACAGCGAACACAGGAATTACTTGATGCCGTTGCAACAGGTGATAAAGCGCTTTGGCAGAAATATTTAGCGGACGGAAGTCTTTACACGGATGAAGAGGGAAATGTTTTGACCAAAGATGAACTGATCAATGGATTGCATCCGTTACCGAAAGGTTATGTTGGCTCAATCAAAATCGGCAAAACCGAGAGCTTAGTTCAGGAAAATGTGGTTGTCTTAACTCACTTTGACCACGAAATATTGGAACTTTACGGACAAAAAATCTTAACAAACTTTCAAACTACCAGCATTTGGGCAAAACAATCCGATGGAGATTGGAAACTTGTCAGCACACAGGTAATCGCTATTCCAAATGAGCGAAAACCTGTAAAAGGTGACGTCAAAAAATTAGATTCCTACATTGGAGAATACGAGCTCGCGCCGCAGATTATCTACACCATTACCCGCGAAGGTGACAAACTATTTGGACAACGAACAGGGCGTGCCAAAGAAGAATTGCTTCCGCTTT